>NZ_JAVKGT010000026.1:0-43967 GCF_031432335.1 Nesterenkonia flava
TTTACATGAGGCACGGGGGATCACTTCCCGGGGACTTGACCGTGAGGCATCACGGGGGCTGGTGCAAATTCTCCGCTGATCAGCACCTGGGGAGCGTAGCTCAGCGCGGGGCGGCCGCGGCCAGCACGGCGGCGCCGCGCACCCGCACGCCGCTGGCGGTGAGCAGGCGGTACAGCCGAGCCAGAGTGGCCCCCGTGGTGAGGACATCGTCAACTAACAGCACGTCCGCACCCCGCAACAGGTCCGGGGCCCCGGCCGTCATTCGCAACGGGGACTGACCGCGCCGGCGTCGGGCCTGCGCCGTCTTGGTCTTCTGCCCGCCCCGCCCCGGTAACGCACCGAGGACGTCGTAGGAGAAGCGGTACCGCAGCGGCCCCGGGACCAGCCCCAGGGTGGACGGCAGCGTCATGGACCCCAGAAGGTGCGGCACCGGCTCATAGCTGCGGCCCAGACGCGACTTCAGCGAGCCCGGAGGATGAACCAGCACCCCGTGACCGTCAGGGAGTAGCTGGGCGGAGGCTACCGCCAGGGCACGAACCAGCGCGGGCGCCAGCACCTGAGACAGTCCCACACGCTCGTGGTCCTTGAAGGCGACGACGACGTCGGCCAGGAGCTTCTCGTACCGCCCGGCGGCGATCACCGGCAGCACCACCGGGTCCGCATCACGCGGGGCAGCGACGATTGGCAGCGCCTCCGCAGACTCCTCGGCGCGGAAGGGGCGCCGAGTCAGGTGCCGCAGGTCCGCTCGGCAGGGCGGGCACAGGTCCGCGTGGTCAGCCCCGCAACCGACGCACCATGTCGGGGCCGCCAACGATGCCGTAGCGCTGAGGGCGCTGCTGATGAACCGTCCCGTGCGGGAGAACCAGAGGGCGTCCAGTGTGCGCAACAGCTCCATGGAACCCAGGGTGAAGCAGACTCGGCCCGCCCCGACATTCAGGGACAGAACCTGTGGATCACCGGGAGTGTTGCGGTGTTCTCCTGCTAGCCGGGGAAGGCGAGATCGCGGACCTCGACGTCCTCACTGGACTCCCAGTCGGAGCCGGAGAGGTTCCAGAACGGGACATCGACCGTCTCCGCGTAGATGTTGCTCTGGCCTTCGCCTGCAGAGATGTTCAGCAGCCAGGAGATGGCCGGTTCGATGAACTCCCGCTCGCCGTTGAAACCGATGCGCAGCGGGTAGCGCTGCGGGTCGGAGGTGTCCTCGGCTCCGTCGTAGCTGTCCCACACGATGACTTCGTTGCTGTTGGACCAGCGGACTTCCTCCATCCCCTGGGAGGACTCCAGCGGCACGGGCTGACCCAGTCCCCGCGGAGTGCCGTCGGAGTCGCGGATGACGGAGGCGAGGTAGAGGGTCTGCTGACCGGCGTCGTCGACCACCAGGACCGCGCGCGTGCCGTCCTGGGCGATGCGCAGTGAGGAGACGGAGCGCTGCTCCAGCCAGTCCGCCGGCACCTGGGTGGCGCTGAGGTGAACCGTCTCATCGTGAGCGACCACCTGAATCGTGGCTCCCTGGTCCTCGTCATGGGAGGCGGTCCAGGTCCACCCGAAGTTGTCCATGGAGGGGCGGATGAGCCCCTCGGCCTCCAGGACGAGTTCGGCGTTCTCGTTCGGTCGCACCAGGTAGAGCTCGTCGGCGCTGCCGTTGAGGAAGGCGAAGACCTCCTCGGTGGTCTCGCGCGGAGCCGCCGGCGCCTGGGGCTGGAAGCTTGAGAGATCCGGAAGTCCGCCGATCGACAGGGTGGTGATGCCGTTCTGCCGCACCAGCTGGTCATCCTGAATGCCGACCTGAATGCTGGTGGTGGAGGGATTGGACTCGATGTTCAGCTGCTGGTCCTCGGGCAGCTCGTCGGGAGCCGGCACCTCCAGCTCGCTGTCCCCCACGGTCAGCTCCACTTCGCGTACGTCGGGAAGCTGACTCAGCGCCATATTCAGCTGGTGCGACATGAGCAGACGCTCCCGGGGAGAAGCCTCCTGGACTGCGGCGTCGAGGTCCACCGTGGCGACCTGGTTATCGATCGGAACAGCGGAACGGCTCAGGGAGGCACCCTCGGGGAACGCCGAGACGACTGCCGGCTCGAGCCAGGGCGCCGGGCCCTCCAGCATCCTGCTGACGATCTCCGCAGGCATGCCCGGGCGTCGGACGAAGAACCGCAGGTCAGGCACCGCATAGCGCAGCTGCGGGTCGTAGAAGTAGAGCGTCTGGGCCGAGTAGACCTGATTGAAGATGCTGATGTCGAGCATCTTCCCGTTGGGCGCCTCGCTGATGCGCCACTCGCCGTCGACCTCCTCCAACTGGATGTCGAACTGCTCGTTGGTGGTTCCGCCCATGGTCGTCATGGTCCCGTCCGGGTTGATCACCGCGTGGACCTGCAGCTGCACCTGGTAGTGCGCTTCATCGGACTCAGGATCGCCCCCGGGCAGGAAGCTGGGCTCCTGCTGGTAGATGGTTGTGCGCCCGCCGGGCTGCCAGTTCTGAGCGGCGGACTCAGTCATGTACTCCCGGGCGACGGCGTAGTCGTTGCTGTGACCGGCATGAGCCTGCATGAACCCCCGGATAATCTCTTCGGGCTCGGCGCCGGGGACGGGAGGGTCAGGCTGGAAGTAGGTCTCCGGCTCTCCGAGAGCGTCGATCTCTGAGGTGCCCACAGGGCCGTCGGTGGGCAGGCTCGGGGCGCAGGAAGTCACCGCGAAGACCGCTGCGATCATCGCCGCCAGCAGGGTCAGCGCGCGGGCGGAGGGAGTCGGCCTCGTCTGCTTCACGACCGTCCCTCCTTCTGCTGGACCAGGGCCTGCTCTTGGACACGGTCATAGGCGATCTCGCCGGTGATGATGGTCTCAGAGTCCACGTTCTCACGGTCGGTGGACTGGTAGACCGGCGGCAGCGCCAGGGGTGAGGCCCCATAGGGAGTGTCCTGGCGTCGCGGGACCACGAGCCTGAAGCACGCCCCCTGGCCCTTCTGCCCCCACGCATCCAGGGTTCCCTGATGCAGACGGGTGTCCTCGGTGGCGATAGAGAGGCCGAGCCCGGAGCCGCCCGTGGTGCGGGCACGGGCCGGATCGGCGCGCCAGAAACGGTCAAAGACGTGAGCCACCTCGGCGGGCGTCATCCCGATGCCGTGATCGCGCACTGCGATGCCTACCGCGGTGGGGCTGGCGGCAATCACCAGGTCCACCGGACGGCCCTCGGAGTGCTCGATGGCGTTGTTGACCAGGTTGCGCAGGATGCGGTCGATACGACGCCGGTCCACCTCCGCAATGAACGAGGCCTCGCTCCCGCCCTGGACCACAATGGAGAGTTCGGTGCCTGACTGGTCGGCCAACGGCTGGGCGGCGACCAGCACCTCCCGGGAGAGATCCAGCAGATCCACGTTGCCCAGAGCCAGCTCGGCCGCGCCGGCGTCGAACCTCGACATCTCCAGCAGATCGGCCAGCAGGGCCTGGAAACGCTCCACCTGATGGTGCAGCAACTCCGCAGAACGGCGGCTGATGGGGTCGAAGTCGTGGCGGGATTCGTGCAGCATGTCTGCGGCCATGCTGATGGTGGTCAGCGGGGTGCGCAGCTCGTGGGAGACGTCGGAGACGAAGCGCTGCTGCATCTTGGAGAGATTGGCCAGCTGGGTGATCTGCTCCTGCAGCGTGGAGGCCATGCGGTTGAAGGAGACCCCCAGGCGGGCGATCTCATCCTCGCCGACGACGGCCAGGCGCTGGTCCAGCTGGCCGCTGGCGATGCGTTCCGAGACCTGGGCCGCCTGGGAGACCGGCTGCACCACGGAGCGGGAGACCCACGCGGCAATGAGCATGTTCATCACCAGGATCACGCCCGCCGCCACGAGGAAGACCCGGAAGACGAAGTTCACGTTCTCCTGCACCGAGGAGAAGTCGTAGACGAAGAAGATGCCGTAGGCATGGCCCGGGGGCAGCTGCACCTGAGTGCCGAAGGCCACACCCGGAATCTCCTGGCCGTCCTGCATGATGCCCACCGGCTGCCAGTACTGCTCGGTGCCGTTGAGGACAGCCTCCTTCAGCTCCTCGGAGATCACCTCGGCGCCCATCTGGCTGCCGGTGGTGGTGCTCTGGGTGGGCAGGTAGAGGCTTCCGGCCTCCTCCAACGGCATGATCGTCGTTACGCGCGGCAACTGGGCCGCCTGGCTCTCCAGGGAGTTGACGGTGTCGTGCACCAGGGTGGAGGTCTCCGAGCTGTCGGTGGCCTGTCCGGCCGTCAGCGCCGCGCGGGTGCTGATGAGCTCCTGAGTCGCCTCCATCTCCACCTGTTCGAAGCGCTCCTGGAACAGCCCGGAGGTCACCTGCTGGACGAGGAAATAGGCCACCAGACCGGTGCCCAGCAGGGTGAGCAGGCCGGTGAAGAACACCGCGCGAAACATCAGCGAGCGCGCCCAGATGCGCGGCAGCCTGCCGATGCGTCGCGAATAGGTGGTCAGCGGGTAGCGGCTGACTTCCGCTGAGCGTTCCTTCTTCCCAGGGATGGCTGTCCCTACCCTCCGGCCTTATAGCCCACACCGCGCACGGTCTGGATGATTTCAGGGTTCTCCGGATCGCGCTCGACCTTGGAGCGCAGCCGCTGCACGTGGACGTTGACCAGGCGCGTGTCCGCCTGGTGCCGGTAGCCCCAGACCTCTTCGAGCAGCATCTCGCGGTTCCAGACCTGCCAGGGCTTCTTGGCCAGAGTCGAGAGCAGGTCGAACTCCAGGGGGGTCAGCGGGATCTTGGTGTCTCCGCGGCGCACCTCGTGTCCGGCCACGTCGATGGTCAGGTCACCGATCGTCAGGGTGTCGGCGTCCTGCCGGCCGGAGGTGTGGTCACTGGGACGCAGGCGGGCGCGCACACGGGCCACAAGCTCCGCTGGTTTGAAGGGCTTGGGCACGTAATCGTCAGCGCCCGCCTCGAGGCCGCGCACCACATCGGCGGTGTCGGACTTGGCGGTGAGCATGATGACGGGAGTGTCTGCCTCGTCACGGATCTCACGGCAGACTTCAATGCCGTCCTTGCCGGGGAGCATGAGATCCAGCAGCACCAGGTCGGGTTTGGACGAGCGGAAGGCTTCCAGCGCGGCGTCTCCGGTGGCGCAGAAGGTCGGCTCGAAGCCGTCGTTGCGCAGCACGATGCCGATCATCTCGGCCAGAGCTTCGTCATCGTCGACAACCAGGATCCTGGCTTTCATGATGCTCCTTGTCACGGTGGGCTGCTCGGTGAAGGAATCCCAGGATATATGCAGATACGCTAGGAGAATGATCTATCCGGTGCGGCGGCTGGCCCAGGACGAGGTCTTCGGCGCAGCCTTCGCAGCGATCAGGCACTCTCCCCGGGCCGTACTGGGCGTCCCGTTCCTCGCCGGGCTTGTGAACTTTCTGCTGTTCATGGTGCTGCTGGCGATCTTTCCCAGCCAGTCTCTGCTCCGCTTCATGAGCGATCCGGTGAGCATGGAGGATTCGGAGATGCTCATGGCAGCGCTGGGCGACCTCTGGGTGCTGCTGCTGAGCACCGTCTCCACCACACTAGGCACTCTGCTGCTGACGATGGCCATGGCGCTCGTCTCCATTCCTGTGCTCCGCTCAGCCTACGGTCTGCCCACCACGCTCGGTCAGACCCTGAAGCTGCGAGCCGGGCAGCTCGGCTGGCTGCTGCTGAACGTCGTGCTGATCGCTATGCTCGTGAGCACCGTCGCCGGTATCGCACTGATGCTCGGGCTCGTCATCGCTCTGGTGACCTTCTTCATCGGCCTCATCGTGGTGATTCCCGCCCTGCTGCTGCTCCTGTGCTGGGCGAGCGCCGCGGTGGTCTTCGCCCCCATCGTCGTCGTCGTCGAGCGGAAGAACGCCTTCCTGGCCCTGGCCCGGTCCTGGCAGCTGAACCGTGGACTCTGGTGGCGGAACATGGGCATGGTCGCCCTGCTCTATCTCATGGTCTTCCTCTTTGTGATGATCGCGTCCCTGCCCGCCGGGGTCCTGATGGGCATGGGCGAGGGCATGGGTTGGCTGGACCCGCAGGCGAGTTCGTGGCTGACGATTGTCCTGGTCCTGGCCCAGCTCTACGACGCCGTGCTCATGGCCCTCAGCGTGGGGCTGGTGGGCGCTATCATCACGGCCATGTACCTCAACTGCCGCATCCGGCAGGAAGCGCTCGACGTGGTGCTGCACACCGCACGTCTGGAGACGCCGGCCGGCCGGCGGGATGCCCAGAACGACGACGTCGCCTCCCCCGCCGCTGATACCGCCTCCCTGATTCCGGGCTCACCGGAGCACGTGGCGGCCTTCCACGCTGGGAGCGCGCGTGGCTGAACCCTCAGGATGGCTGCCGCTGAACCGGCTGCCGGTGGCGCACCTACGGCCGAGCCGCGACGAGGCCTACGAGCTGTTGGACCGCGAGCTCCACGACGCCAGGTACCAGCGTGAGTTCAGCGGTCCTCTCCGCGAAGCCCTGGACCGGTTCCTGGCCTGGCTGGCCAGCTCGGGGGCCGACCTGGGCCCGGTGCATGTGCCCTTCGGCGCGGTGCTGGCGGTGCTCCTGGTAATACTCGCAGCCGTGCTGTGCCTAGTCCTGGTACGTCCGCGGGTTCAGGTCGCACGCAGCGCCAGGGAGGCCCTGGATCTGGACACCGGACTCAGCTCTGCAGCGCTGCGGGAGCGCGCGGAGGAGAGCGCCCGCAGCGGCGACTATTCCGCCGCCTTCAGAGACCGGTTCCGGGCTGTAGTGCGCACCGCCGAGGAGCGCGCTCTGGTCCGTCTCCACAAAGGGCTCACCGCCACCGAAGCCGCGCACGCCATTGCCGCAGGGCACCCGGATCATCAGGCACCGCTGAGCGAGGCAGCAGATCGCTTCAACCTCTCGGTCTACGGCGGCGCGACGCTTACCCTGACCGACTACCGAGAGATGGTGGAGCTGGACGAATCCCTGCGGCAGAGCCCGCCGCGCTACTCCCCGGACCGCCACTCCCCGGGTCAGGAGCAGCCCGTCGCCGAGTCTGAGGAGCATCCGGGCGCCTTCTCCACGTCGCTGGGAGATCCCCGATGAGCGGGTCGACCACACAGGGCAGCACGGTGGAGAGCACCGGGACGGCGCTGCGCTCGCTGATCTCCCGCTGGCAGTTCTGGATTCTGCTGCTGGCCCTGGGGCTGGCGGCGTCCCTGGTCCTGCAGCTCTTCGGCGCCGAGGATACCGACCGCTACGGCCTGGGCAACACGGACCTGGACGGCTACGGGGCTCTGGCGCGCGTGCTGGAGCACGAAGGTGTGGAGATCCACCGCACCTATTCCGCCACCGCCGCCGCGCAGCTTCAGCAGGAGCATCCCGAAGCCGCCGTCGTCGTCATGGCCGATTACTTCCAGCCCGATGAGAGCTACGCCCGCGAACTCGCCGCAAGCGAGACCGCGGTGGTGTGGATGAGCTCCGATCCCTTCATGCTCAGCGGCATCGTCAATGACGCCGCCGCCTCCCCCCAGGTGCTCTCCTCCACCCCGATTCCCGAAGGCGTTGCCGGCACAGCACAGGTCCTGGAAGCCGGCGCAGAGTGCAGGCTCGAGGCGGCACAGACCGCTGAGACGATTCAGGCCCCAGGCCATGCTCTGCAGCCTGGGCAGCAGGACGGGTGCTTCCCCCTGCCCGGAGGGGACTCCGACTACTACGCTCTGGTGCAGACCGAGGCAGGCACCGTCTTCGGCGCCCCTGATGCGTTCACCAATCAGCACATCCGCAGCGAGGGCAACGCCGCCCTGGCGCTGTGGCTCTTCGGCCAGACCGAAGACCTCATCTGGTACACACCGGCCGGGGCGGACAGCTATGCCGCCGAGGAGTGGGCCTCCCCCTGGGACTTTCTTCCCGACTGGTTCTGGCCCCTGAGCGGGTGGCTGCTGGGCTGCGGCCTGCTGTTCCTGCTGGTCCAGGGCCGGCGCAGCGGCCCCGTGGTGGTCGAGCCCCTGCCGGTGGAGGTTCCTGCCAGCGAAACCGCCCAGGGACGCGGCCGCATGTACCGCCAGGCCAACGCGTTCGGCCGTGCCGCACAGACCCTGCGCAGCGCGCACCTGTTGCGGCTGGGACGGCTGCTGCGGCTGGGACGGGTAGCTGAGCCGGCCAGTATTGTGGAAGCAGTAGCCCGGCACACCGGCGCCTCATCCGAGCGGGTCGCCGCGCTGCTGGGTGACGGAGCCTGTGACCGAATCACCAACAATCGTCGGCTCACGCGCTACGCCCAGGACCTCGCGGGGCTCGAGAACGACGTCCGACGACGACTGGGCCGGCCCCCGCTGTTCTCTGAGGCCTCCCCGGCCGAGGGCGCAGCCGACAACCAGCACCAGCGGGACACGGGACGCACGGGCGTCGAACCAACCGCCCCACACGAAGGAGCATGAACCAGGTGAGTGTCAATCAGAGGGACAGTGCCGAGAACGGGGATCAGCACCCCGTGCTCTCAGACGAGCAGCTGCGGGACCGTCTGGCGCAGGTCCGCGCCGAGGTGGCCAAGGCTGTGGTGGGCCAGGACGCCGCCGTCACCAGTGTGATCATCGGGCTTCTGGTTCGCGGCCATGTCCTGCTCGAGGGCGTGCCGGGTGTCGCCAAGACTCTGCTGGTGCGCGCTATCTCCGCCTCCTTGAGCCTGGACACGGCACGCGTGCAGTTCACCCCGGACCTCATGCCCGGCGACGTGACCGGCTCCCTGGTCTATGACTCCACCACCGGTGACTTCGCCTTCCGCGAGGGCCCGGTGTTCACCAATCTGATGCTCGCCGACGAGATCAACCGCACCCCGCCCAAGACCCAGGCCTCCCTGCTGGAAGCGATGGAGGAGCGGCAGGTCTCAGTTGACGGCGTCGGGCGCAGGCTTCCCGACCCCTTCCTGGTGGCCGCCACGCAGAACCCGGTCGAGTATGAGGGCACCTACCCACTGCCGGAAGCCCAGCTGGACCGGTTCCTGCTCAAGGTCAACCTCGCGCTGCCCGCCCGGCACGAGGAGGTCGAGGTGATTCGCCGCCATGCGAGCGGCTTCAACCCCTCCGACCTCGCCGCCGCCGGAGTTCAGCCTGTGGCCGCCGCCGAGGACATCATTGCCGCACGTCAGGCGGTGGGCCGTGTCTCGGTGGCCCCCGAGGTGGTCGGATACATCGTGGACATCGCCCGCGCCACCCGCGAGGCTCCGAGCTTCCAGCTGGGCGTCTCGCCCCGCGGCGCCACGGCCCTGATGAATGCCTCCAAAGCCTGGGCATGGCTCTCCGGCCGCGACTTTGTGACGCCCGACGACGTCAAGGCCCTCACCTTGCCCGCACTGCGCCACCGCGTGGCACTGACTCCCGAAGCCGCCATGGACGGGGTCAGCGCTGACGATGTGCTCCACGGTCTGCTCGCCGCCGTACCGGTCCCGCGCTGAGAGAGGAACCGGACCTCTTCCATGGTGCTGACCCGCCGCCTGCTGATCACCGCGCTCGCTCTGAGCGTGGTGATCCTCGTGCTGCCTGCCACGGTATGGGTGTGCGCCGCGGCGGTGATGCTCCTCGTGATCGCTGATGTTCTGCTGGCCGCCTCACCGCGCCGGGTGCGAGTGGTCCGGGAAGACACCCCCGCCGTGCGTGCTGGTGAGCCCGTGACGGCGCGCACGCTGGTGGAGAACGTCGGCTCCCGCACACTGCGCGGACAGGTCAAGGACGGCTGGCAGCCCAGCGCAGGAGCCCGGCGCCCGGTCCAGGACGTGACGATTCCTGCTGGGGAGCGTCAGCTCGTCGAGGTGCCTCTGAGGCCGCAGCGGCGCGGGAATCTGCGCAGCGAGCACCTGACCGTCCGCTCCGTAGGGCCCCTGGGCATGGCCGGACGCCAGGTGGTCCACCGAGTGCCCCACGCCCAGCGGGTCCTGCCGCCGTTCAGCTCGCGGAAGCACCTGCCTTCGAAGCTGCAGCGGCTGCGCGAGTTGGACGGGGCCACCGCTGTGCAGCGCCGCGGAGCAGGCACCGAGTTCGACTCTCTGCGTGACTACGTGCACGGCGACGACGTCCGCTCCATCGACTGGCGTGCCACCGCGCGCCGCCACTCCAGCGCCGGGCAGCACCTGGTGGTGCGCACCTGGCGTCCCGAGCGTGATCGGCGAGTCATCCTGTGCCTGGACGCCTCCCGCACCTCAGCGGCGCGCATCGGCGGCGTCTCTCCTGACGACCAGACCGGCGCGGCGGACCAGCCGCGGCTGGACACCTCCATGGAGGCGGCTCTGCTGCTGGGAGCGCTGGCCTCCTCCGCGGGAGATCGTGTGGACTTCCTGGCCTTCCACCGAGACCTGGTCTCCCAGGCCTCCTCCCGCTCGGCAGGGGACTTCCTGCATTCGATGGCCCATGCCATGTCCCAGGTCTCCCCGGTGATGATGGAGGCCGACTTCTCCCAGCTGCCGGCCGAGGTGGCTGCGATCTCCTCTCAGCGCTCGCTGGTGGTGATTCTCACCTCCTTGGGATCGGCCTCGCTGCAGGAAGGCTTGCTGCCGGTCCTTCCCGCCCTGACAGCCAAGCATCGGGTACTCATCGCCTCCGTGCAGGACCCGGAGCTCACCCGACGCATCACGGCCCGCCAGACGGTGGCTGACGTCTATTCGGCGGCCGCCGCCGAGCGCTCGCTCATCGAGTCCGAGGCGCTCATCGCCGAGCTGAGTGCCCTGCAGGTCGACGTGGTCGAGGAGACTCCCGAGAATCTCCCCCCAGCCCTGGCAGATGCCTATATCCGGCTCAAGGCCTCCGGGAAGCTCTAGACCGCGCACCTGCATTCCGGGCCTGAGGAATGACAGGAACGTCGTCGTCGTTGTGATGGCCCGGCCTGCTTGGTGTCCGCCCGCGCCAGCCCCTACCGTAGAAGTGATGAAGGGTCAGTCATGAAAGTCCTTGCCGCATGAAGGTCCTCGCCGCCATGTCCGGCGGAGTCGACTCCGCCGTTGCCGCCGCGCGCGCCGTGGACGCCGGCCACGAAGTGGTCGGGGTGCATCTGGCGCTCTCCCGCATGCCCGGAACCCTGCGCACCGGTTCGCGCGGGTGCTGCACCATCGAGGACTCCTCCGATGCCTGGCGCGCCTGCGAGAAACTGGGCATCCCGTTCTATGTCTGGGATTTCTCGGAGCGGTTCAAGGCCGACGTCGTCGATGACTTCATCTCCGAATACGCCGCCGGCCGCACCCCCAACCCGTGTATGCGCTGCAACGAGAAGATCAAGTTCGAAGCGCTGTTAGACAAGGCCATCGCCCTGGGCTTCGACGCCGTGGCGACCGGCCACTACGCCAAGATCATCGAGACCGAGAACGGCCGGGAGCTGCACCGTGCAGCCACCTGGACCAAGGACCAGTCCTATGTGCTGGGCGTGCTGAACGAACAGCAACTGGCACACTGCTACTTCCCTCTGGGCGATACCCCCTCGAAGGACCTGGTCCGCGCGGAAGCAGCCGATCGCGGCCTGTCAGTGGCGCAGAAACCCGACTCCCACGACATCTGCTTCATTCCCGACGGCGATACCCGCGGGTGGCTCGCTGAGCAGATCGAGATGGAGTCCGGCCCCATCCTGGACGCCGAGGGCAATCAGATCGGTGAGCACGAGGGTTCCCAGGCCTACACCGTGGGGCAGCGCCGCGGACTGAAGCTCGGCCGTCCCGCGCCCGACGGCAAGCCTCGTTTTGTGCTGGAGATCCGCCCTAAGGAGAACACCGTGGTGGCCGGTCCCAAGGAGCTGCTGAACATCGACCGCATCACCGGCATCCGTCTCTCCTGGGCTGGGAAGCCAGTGCCCGAGGCCGCCACCGGAGAGTGGTTCGAGATTCAGCTGCAGATCCGCGCCCACGCCGACCCCGTGCCCGCACGCGCCCGCGTGGAGGAGCCCCAGCAGGAGCCGACTGACCACGACGTCGTCGCGCCTGTTCTGGTGGTCGAGCTTGACGAGCCGCTGCAGGGAGTCGCGCCCGGTCAGACCGCCGTGATGTACCAGGGGACTCGTGTGCTGGGACAGGCCACGATTGATACGGCTCGCAGTGCCCTGTGGGACTCCGCCCCACACCCCGCCTGAAGCGCCCTGTGGGACTCCGCCCCACACCTCACTTGGCCCGCCCTGTGGGACTCGGCACCGCACCCCGCATACACTGCTTGCATGAGCACTGATCCCCGCGCCGGCGAAGCTGCCGAGTACGTTGACCCGGAGGTCCTTGAGGAACTGCTGTCGATGCGCGCGAGCATCGACAACATCGACGCCACGCTCGTGTATCTGCTCGCTGAGCGGTTCAAGGCCACGCAGCGCGTCGGAGTGCTCAAAGCGGCCCACCAGCTGCCTCCGGCAGATCCCGCGCGCGAGAAGAACCAGATCGCCCGCCTCAAGCGCCTTGCCGAAGACGCCCAGCTGGACCCGGAGTTCGCCGAGAAGTTTCTGAACTTCATCATCGATGAGGTCATCCGTCACCACCAGGCGATCTCGGACTCCACCTCACAGCAGGCTTCCGGCTCCTCCGCGACCGTCTCTTCTGGATCCGCCGTCTCTCCCGCAGCTCGGGCCCGGCCCGAGGCCGGCTCCTCCACCGACCGCAGCGCATGAGTGACCAGCCCACAGGGGTACGCTTCGCCGCCGGCGCCGTCATGCCCGGCAGCGATCCGCTGCGCGCGGCCAGCCTGCTGGAGTCCGAGCTCGCGGCACCCCACTCCCCCGCGCTGCCGGAGCTGCCGGCCCGCGGCCACCACGCCTCTCTACTCGGCCGGGCCGCCGCCCAGCTCACTGAGCTCTACGCCGAACTGACCTCCTACGGCTGGCGCCTGGTCCAGCGCCCCGGCGCCGACCATCTCCGGGCCCGAGCGCTGCTGCGCGGCGACGTTGACGCGCTGGCCGATGCGCGTGGGACCCGGTCCGAGGCCGGTCTTGCCGTTGCCGGTGCTCTCAGCCTGGAAATGCTCGGTCCCGTGAGCCTGGCGGCACGCCTGGCCGTGCCCAGCGGGGAGAAGGTGCTGATCGACCACGGCGCCCGGCGCGATCTGGCTCAGTCACTGGCCCTGGGCGCGGCTGAACATGTCGCCCATGTGCTGCGAACTGCCGGCCCGCAGCGGCTCACCGTGGTGCTGCTGGAGCCCGACTATGCGCGAGTGCGCGCCGGTGAGGTCGCCACCGTCAGCGGGTATCGCAGCATTCGGGCGCTCCCGCGTGAGGAGACCCGTCAGCTGATCCACGCCGTGGTGGGGGCCATGCGGGCCGCCGGGGCCCACGAGGTGCTGCTGGACACGGGTTCGGCCGTGGGCGCTGAGCACGTGGAGGACTTCTTCGGCAGCTCCTCCACCACTGCCAGGAGCGCGGCGGCGGCCTCCGGCGTCGATGGTTTCGGTCTGCCGCTGCCCACCCTGGATGCCCGGGACTGGGAGCGCGCAGCAGAACTCGTGGAGGCGGGAGCGGTGCTGCGCGCCGGGATGCTCTCCGGACCCTCCGCCGAGGCAGAGTCCAGCCTCCAGGAGCTCCCCGAGGTCTCCCAGCTGGTGGCCCGCCTCGGTGACCCGTGGCGGGCACTGGGTATGCCTCCGGCGAGCCTGGAGTCCTGGGTGCTGACCCCATGGCGCGTCGCCGACCGTGAGGTCACACAGCGGCTGGGCGAGGTGCACGCGATGCGCCTGGTGACCCGCGTGCGTGATGCCGCCGAAGCCCTGACGGATCACATTCGCAGCCAGTAGGCCCAGAGTCCCATGACGCCACCGCCAGCACCTGAGCCCCCAGATAGCGGAGTCGCAGACACCGGAGCCTTCAGGGACGATCAGGTGCTCGTGGAGTTCATTCTTCACAAGTTCGACCAGCTCACCAGCATCGTCCAGGAGCTGGATGACGCAGCCGCCAACACCGAGCTGCACGTCCCCGGCTCCAATTCCCCCGTCCAGCTCCTGATCCACTGCTGCGGGGCCATGCGTCGTTGGTCCTCGACGGTGAACCTCGGGGTCACGGTGCCCCGAGACCGGGAGTCAGAGTTCCACGTTCGGATGCCGGTGCACCAGGCGCTGGAGATTGCGGAGCAGACCCGGGCGCTCTTTCTCGCCGACACCGCGGTCACGTCCTTTGATGCAGCGCCGGTGGCTCTCCCCGAGGACCGGGCGGACTTCTGGACGGGCAGCTGCCGCGGCGTGCTGCTGCACGTGCTCGAGGAAGTCTCCCAGCACCTCGGCCACGCCGAGATCACCCGGGATCTTCTCGCCCTCGGCCGTGACGGCGAGGCTAAGCTCACCCGGAGGAGCCGCGAGGACTCCCCCAGGAATCAGCACGGTAAGGAGATCTTATGAGCGAGACCACACCCCGCCAGCCTTCCCGATACTTCTACGAGCCCGCGGCCGGGCACGGCCTGCCGCACTCTCCCTTCAAAGCCATCATCGCTCCCCGTCCCATCGGGTGGATCTCCACGCGCGACGCCGCCGGGGTGCTGAATCTTGCGCCCTACAGCTTCTTCAACGCCGTCAGCGACTCGCCACCGATCATCGGATTCTCCAGCAGCGGCCTCAAGGACAGTGTGGTCAACGCCGAAGCCACCGGGGAGTTCTGCTGGAATCTGGTCAGCGCGGACTTGGCCGCGGCCATGAACCTCAGCGCCGTGGAGACCACCCCGGAGATCGATGAGTTCGCCGTGGCGGGACTGACCCCGGCGGACTCACAGGTGGTCTCGGCGCCCCATGTGGCTCAGGCCCGCACGGTCTTTGAGTGCCGCACCACCGAGGTGCTGCAGCTGAAGGACGCCTCAGGAGAGCTGACCGACCGTCGGGTCGTCTTCGGGGAGGTGGTCGGGGTCCACATTGATCAGGCGCTGCTGAAGGACGGAATCTACGACACCGTGGCCGCTCAGCCGATGCTGCGAGGGGGCGGGCCCACCACCTACTTCACCATCGGTGAGGCCCAGCGCAGCCATATGCGCCGCCCCCTGCCGGAGGACCTGGGCGTCCCCCCGAGGGCCTGACCGGTACCCGCGGCTCGTCAGCGGCGGTCGGCGGCCAGGCCCGCAGAGCGGGCCTGCGCGATCACGTCCGGCAACGCCTGAGCGAGCGCGGTGACGTCGTCGTCGGTAGTGGTCCACCCCAGGGTGAAACGCTGTGCACCGCGCGCCTCCGCCTCGCTGAGGCCCATAGCCAGCAGTACATGGGAGGGCCGCGGCACTCCCGCGGTGCACGCCGAGCCGGTGGCCGTGTCGAAACCGGCCATGTCCAGCATAAACAGCAGCGAATCGCCCTCGGCCTCATCCACCGTCAGGTGCAGATTATTCGGCAGCCGGCGGGTGGGCTCCACGCGGGGGTCAGGTCCGCGCAGAGTGACACCGTCAACCCCAATCACGGCCTCCAGCAGCCGGTCCCGCATCTGCGCCACTCGCCGGGCCTCCTGGGGGTGAGCCGCCACGGTCTCCTCGGCCACCGCGGCGAAGGCACGAATGCCTGCGGCGTCCAGCGTCCCGGAACGGATATCGCGTTCCTGTCCGCCACCGTGAAGAACCGGGGTGAGCTTCACGTCGCGACGGACCAGCAGTGCACCCACGCCCACGGGGGCGCCGATCTTGTGCCCGCTGATGGCCATGGTCGAGGCACCCGAGTCGGCAAACCGCACCGGTGCTGCACCCGGCGGTTCGTTCGCGAAGGCCTGCACCGCATCGGTGTGGAACGGCACTCCGGCCTCGGCGCAGAGCTGGGCGATCTCCGGCACGGGCTGGATCGCGCCGGTCTCGTTGTTCGCCCACATGACGGTGGCCAGCGCGATCGTCTCGGGCGCTTCGGCCAGCAGCCGCCCCACCGCGTCCAGTTCCACGACACCGTCGCGGTCCACGGGAATGATCTCCAGTTCTGCGCCCTCGTGGGTCTCCAGCCACTCGGCGGTGTCCAGTACCGCATGGTGTTCAATCCCCGGCAGCAGAATCCGGCGTCGTCGGGGGTCTTCTGCCCTCCGCTGCCACCACAACCCCTTCAGCGCCAGGTTGTCCGCCTCAGTACCTCCCGAGGTGAAGATTACTTCGGAGGGATGGGCGCCCACTGCCTGGGCCAGCTGCGCGCGCGCCGAGTCCACGGCCAGGCGGGCGCGGCGGCCGGCCCCGTGCAGCGAGGATGGGTTCGCCAACCCCGCGCTGGGCACCAGCACCTCCCCGGTGCCTGCTCCGTAGGACTCGGTGAGCACACGCACTGCAGTGGGCTTCACCGGCGTGGTGGCGGCGTGATCGAAGTATCGAGAGGGCGTCATCGTGCTACTCAGTCTAAAGAGCCGACCCGGACGGCGGTATCGTATTCACGATGAGCGAGCGGGGAGACTTCTACAGCGTGCTGGGCGTGAGCCCTGATGCCGACGCGAAGACCATCCGCGCCGCCTACCGGAAGCAGGCACGCCTGAATCACCCCGACCACGGGGGTGACGCCGAGGCGTTCCACCGCGTGCAGCAGGCCTGGGAGACACTCGGCAACGAGCAGTCCCGGGCCTCTTACGACAGCCGGCGGCACGGCGGCGGTCAGGGTGCGGGCGGATCCTCTCAGAGCGCAGAACGCGCATCGGACGACGACGCCGGCTCCGGGGTCTACTCCCCCACCTCCTTCACCGCTTCGACCCGGGGGCCGGCAAGCCGCACGGCCTCCTCCTCGGGGGCCCGCCGGGACTCTCCCCGACGCGCTGACCTGACCCCGGTCTACGAGCCCGCACTGTCCTCTCCCGAGCCTCTCTCCCTGGCTCTGACCAGTCAGAAGGTTCACGGCGGATTTGGCCGCCCGGGCATCCTCGGAGGCGGAGGCGCAGTCCGCCGCGGCGCGCAGCTGGCCGCGCTGCTGGAGAAGCACGTGCTGAGCGTGGTGCCCACCGCCCGGCTCTTCAACGCCGTCCGGACCGGCCCTGCAAGCTCAGGGTTCAAGGCGCGCCTGGGTGGCTCCGGCGCGGGTCGGGTGCCCCACGTGCTGCTGACAGGACGCACTATGGTGCTGGTGAGCGCTGTGGAGATTCCGGGAGAGACCGTCTCCTGGGACGGACGCGACCTTCGAGCACGGGGGCGGCGCATCACGGTCCCGAGTCTCGTCGCCGAAGCCAGGCAGCTGCGCACCACCCTGCAGGAGGCACTGCGGGCCGGCGTCGGCACCTCGCCGGCGCTGCGCATCGAGCAGCAGACTATCCTGCTCTCCCCCCAGGGCGACCTCTTCACCCCGGTGGTCCAGACCGTGGCCGGTGCAAGCACCACCGGTGCACCCCTGGCCGCCGGACGAGCCTTCGGCCATCTGGCCAATGTGCTGCTGAGCGATCCGGAGCCTGCGCTGGTGGACCGTCATCTCATGGCTGCGCTGCGTGCTCAGCTCTCGTCTCCCGAGGAGGATTTGTGACCGTTCCTGACGTCCGGGCAGGCTCGCCGGGGGCCGGGCTGCCGCTGCGCGTGCTGGTGGACCAGCCGGAGATTCCCGGCAACACCGGAAACATGATCCGGCTCGCCGCGGTCACCGGCTTCGAACTGCATATCGCCGGTCCCACGCTCTTCGAGTTCAGTGACGCCAAGCTGCGGCGCGCCGGATTGGATTACCACGATCTGGCTGTGCTCACCATGCATGAAAACCTCGAGGCCGCCTATGCCGCGCTGGCCCCGCAGCGCATCTTCGCCTTCACCGGAGAGGCCAGCACCCGCCACACAGCGGTGACGTACCAGGAGGGCGACGTGCTGCTCTTCGGCCGCGAGTCCACCGGCTTGGACGACCACGTGAAGAATGATCCTCGCGTGACCGACAAGGTTCGCATTCCCATGCTGCCGGGCAGGCGCAGCCTGAATCTGGCGAACTCCGTGTCTATCGCCGTCTACGAGGCGTGGCGCCAGCACGGGTTCCCCGGTGCAGTCTGAGCGAGCCCCTCGTGCACAGGGCCGACTCCACCCGGACCGGCGGATGGGCGGGTTGATTCAGTTGCTGTTCGGCCCGCATGGCTAGACTCAGGACTCATGAGCACGAGCGGAACGGACGAGCCGAACGAGAACCTTCCCCAGCCACCGCGCGACGGCCAGGCGTGGCAGGACGATCGAGCGCACACCCCCGCTGACTCTGCCCGGGAGGAGGCCGAGGCCTACGTGGAGGATTACCCGCACCAGGCTGAGGACCATGTCCATCCCGACGACGCGCCGCGCCATGACCCCTCGGAGCAGAGCGGGTCAGCCGATGTCGCAGAATCCTCGACCTCCGAGGGCACCGGGGACGCCGACGCTGTCGCTGCCGAGGAGACCGGCGCGCTGGATGACGTGGACCTCGACAGGGCTGAGCTGGCCACCGATCCGGAGGGCTCTGCCGCAGAGGACGGTCAGGACCTCGAGACGGACGGTGGGGACGGTGAGTCCGAGACCTCGGCCGAGCCCACGCTGACTGAGCTGCTCACCGGCACCGCCCGCGGAGACCAGGCCTCCTTCTCCGCGTTCTTCGAGTCCACCTCGGATGTGGTCTACGGCCTGGCGCTGCTGATGCATGCCGATGCCGAGGGGGCGCATGCCTCCACTATCGCGGTCTACCGCCACCTGTGGGACCAAGCTGACGCCCGCGCCCGCGATCTTCGCGTGCAGGCCCAGGCCTCCCAGCTGCTCACTGACGAGTATGCCGATTTCACCCCGGAGACCTCCCCGCAGGAGGGTGCCGACGACGACGTCACCTCCACCAGTACCTCGTTCAGGCCCAGTGAGTATGAGCTGGTCCTGGAGTGGCTGGTTCCGTTGGCACACCGGATCTTCGTGGAGCGGTTCCGTGAACGGCTCGCCGAGCCCATCCCGCTGGCCGCGGTGCCCAAGGAGCAGGGCGGAGGGGTGGCAGGGCTGCCCGAGGAGATCCTCGGGGACCTCATGCCCCTGTCGGACTCCCAGGCCCAGTCGCTGGCCCTGAGTTACCTGGTGGGCCTGCCCCACCAGCGCATTGCCGAACAGACCGGCGCCGCCATCCCGTCCATCAAATCGCGGCTGCGGGATGCGATGACCCGTCTGCACACCCAGCGCACCGAACGGGAGACCGAGCCCGATCCGATCCTGCGCGCGGCCGTCACCAAGAAGGATGTTCAGCGCTCGGGTGCGGTCAATCGCAACTTCACCAATGAGATTGCTGCGGATCTGGAGAAGGGCCTGCTGGTGGAGCTCGCTGAGCTCTACGCCCTGGACGCCCTCGATGATCAGGAGCGCGCACTGCTCGACGAGTCCGCCCTGACCGCCGAACCGGACCTGGCCCAGCAGTGGGACACCCGGGTGCTGGCCGCCCGGCGCACCCTGGCAGAGATCTTCGCCGCGCACTCCGTGGTGCCTCCCAGCCATCTTCTGGAAGAGCTGCTCGACAGCCTGGCCGACTCCCAGCAGGACATCGGCATGGGCATGGTCGAGGAGTTCACCGAGCGCACCGAGGAGACGGAGAAGCGCAATCCGGTGATGAAGAAGTGGATGTTCATCGTCGGGTTCCTCCTCATCGTCGCCGTCGGCGTCATCGTCATCTGGCAGGTGACGGCGGGGCAGAACGTCCAGGCCATCGCCGACAGTGACCCCGACGCGTATCAGGCCGAGGGAATCGAGATGACCCAGGGCGGCGAGATTCGGGCCGTCCTCTCCCCTGCCGAGGACATCGGGTACCTGGAGTTCACCAACGTCCCCGAACTGGAGGGCAATGCCACGTACCAGATCTGGCTGCTGCCGGTGGACGGCCAGACCCCGTCGAGTCTCGGCAACTTCACCGCCGATGAGCTCGAGGAAGAGGTGCTGCCGATCCGGCAGCTGGCCCGTTACCAGAACCTGCAGATCATGCAGGCACCCCACCGAGGTGAGGAACGCCCGATCGGCGACGAGGTCGCCCTCATACCCCTGGATGAGCGTGTGACCGAGATTGAATCGGGCGACGACGCCGGGGCCGAAGGCGCTTCCGACTCCGCGGAAACTGATATGACCCAGGCCAGCCAGTAAGACCGAAATCACCTGATCACAAGGAGTGTCAATGACGACGACCACGGACTTCACCACCTGCGACCTCTACGACGAGAACGAGTCCCTGCAGTCGCTGTCCCTGCAGCTGACCAACTTCGGCGGACTGGCCCGTTTCACCGGCCCCATCCGCACCGTGAAGTGCTACCGGGACAACGGACTGGTCAAGGATCTGCTGAATTCCCCCGGTGAGGGTGCGGTGCTTGTGATCGACGGCGAGGGTTCTCTGGACTCTGCTCTGATGGGCGACCTCATTGCCGCCGCGGCCGTGGAGAACGGCTGGGCAGGCGTGGTGATCAACGGCGCCATTCGTGACCGAGTCGAGGTGGGCCAGCTGCAGCTCGGTGTCAAGGCGCTGGGCACCAACCCGCGGAAGTCGGTGAAGGACGGCAAGGGCGAAGTCGACGTCGTGGTGGACTTCGGAGGCGTGACCTTCACCCCCGGTAAACGACTGTGGAGCGACGAGGACGGCATCGTCGTCGAACCCTGAGCTGCGGGCCTGCCTGACAGCCGCGGGCGGGGTTTCCCCGCCCGCGGAACCAGCGCTTCAGGCGTGATGGTCGGCATGAGCCGACCGAGAGCGGCGGGGTTTCCCCGCCTGCGGAACCAGCTCAGAACCCTGAGATCGTGGCCGGGTCGTTGACCACCACGTGATGGAACTCCTCGGCGTACCCCGAGGGCGCCGTCGTCGCCGAGGCGTCGGCGAGACCCGCCGCGTAGATGCCGCGCATCTGCTCTAGCACGTACTGCTCCATCTTCTGAGGGTCCCGCATCTGGCTGAAGTGCCTGCGCAGTGCCTGGATCTTCTTCTCGGCCGTCTCCGTGACGTCAACTCGTGTGGTCACGAGGTGCTGCGGGGCTCCGGCGAGCAGCAGATGCTTGATCTTGAAGGCCTCGAGCCCTGCTGCGTGCAGCTCCGAGTAGGCGAACGGGTTCTCCACAGCCGGGTAACTGGCGCGCACCACCGCCTCCCCGCAGGCCAGATGGTCCGGATGCGACTTCTGGAGCCGATCCCAGGCCCGCTCGGGGTGCATGGAGACGACCGCGTCCGGACGCGTCTGGCGCATGAGCTTGACGATCTTGCCGATCAGTTCATAGCTGGGCTCCACGAACCCGTCCTTCTCGCCGAGCAGCACGACGTCATCGATGCCGAGAACCTCGGCCGCCTCCTGCTGCTCCACGTGTCGCAGCCTCGCGGTCTCCTCAGGGTCGCGCTCGGTGTCGAAACCGCCGGCGTCGCCCGCGGTGAGCAGGGCCAGCGTCACGTGGACGCCGCCGGCTGTCAGCCCCGCCAGAGTCGCGGCAGCGCCGAAGTCCATGTCGTCAGGGTGGGCCCCGATGGCCAGCACACGCTGCAGGCCCAGGGAGTCGATGAGGCCTTTGGGCGTGAGGAGGCCCGTCGTCGTCGGCTGAGTCATCTTCAGCGAGCTCACATTCCGCTGAGGGTGACTTCTGCCTCGGCGGCCTCGCCGTCTCGCAGGTAGGTCACCGTAATGGTCTCACCGGGAGCGTACTCACGGATGGTCGCCGTCAGCGCGACCGGATCCTCGATGCGGCGCCCTTCAACCTCGGTGATCACGTCACCATCCTGCAGCCCGCCCTCTGCCGCGGGCGACTGCGCGGAGACGTCCTGCACCAGCGCACCGGCGGCGGCGCTGGCTCCGCCCTGGCCGGCCGACTGAGCGTCCGGGAGCGTGACCTGCACGCCCAGGAGGCCGTGCGTGGCCTCGCCCGTGTCAATGAGCTCCTGCGCGATGCGCTGGGCATAGTCGATGGGGATCGCAAACCCTACGCCGATGTTGCCGGCCTGATCGGCACCGAACATCCCTCCGCTGGAGGCGATGGCCACGTTGACACCGATGATATTGCCCTCGGTGTCCACCAGCGCACCGCCGGAGTTGCCCTGGTTGATCGCGGCGTCGGTCTGAATCACGTTCAGGGCGATGCTGCTCTGAGCCGGCTGATCAGGCTGGTCAGGGAAGTAGAACTCGAAGCCCTCCGGCTCGCCCGGGTCCTGATCCTCGGGCTCTTCGGGCTCGACGACGTCGCCCGTCTCCTCTTCATCCACCGCGGCGGAAGCCACCTGGATGGTGCGGTTCAGGGTGGAGACGATGCCCGTGGTGACGGTGTCGGGCAGGCCCAGCGGCGCGCCGATGGCGATCGTCTGGTCGCCGACGTTGAGATCTCCGGAGGATCCCAGCTCGGCGGGAGTGATGTTCTCCGTCTCGGCCAGACGCACGACGGCGAGGTCGCTGAGCGGATCCGTGCCGACCAGTTCGGCGGTGGTCACGCGTCCGTCATTCAGCCGCACCTGGATGTCCGGGTCGCCCGTGGCGCCTCCGAGCGTGACGACATGCGTATTGGTGAGCACGTGGCCCTGATCATCAAGAATGATTCCTGAGCCGGAGCCTGCGTTGTTGCCGTCGCTGACTCCCAGGGTGACCACGGAGGGCGCGGCCTTAGCGGCCGCCGCAGTGATGACCGTGGCGTCCTCCGGGGTGTTGATCTCGATCCCGGGGCCGGTGTTGGCCTGCTGGACGGACTGTTCCGGTCCCTCATCCTGCAGGTACCCGTACCCGAAAGCACCGATGCCTCCGCCGATCAGACCGGCGATGAGCACGCCGGCGAGGAATCCTCCGGCTCCGATGCCGCGGCGCTCCTTCTTCCGCGGGGGCGCCTCGAAGATGCTGCGGCCGTCGTCGTGGTGGTGGGCCGGACGCAGATGGGCCGGGTCCATGCCAGCGGGTGCGGGCCGCAGCTCCCACGGCAGGTTGTGATCGCCGCCGCCACTGGGGGAACCCCAGCCGTAGGGCGCGGGCTGATCGGCGGCTCCCGCGTGGTGCTGCGCCTGCGGCTCCTGCCGCGCGGAGTCAGCGGGGTTTCCGGCGGCGAAGCCGTGCTGCTCGTGCACCGCAGACTGGTCATCGGGGAACGCCTGCCCGGGCGCTTGCTGATGAGGCAGATGCTGGGTGGGGGCAGTGTGCTGTTGAGGGGCGGTGTACTGGTCTGACGCCGGCACCGATGCAGGAGGCTGAGGAGACGGATCTCGCGGAGCTGCCGGATCGAGTTGTGGAGCTGAATCGGGCTGCGCCGCCGGATCGGGCAGCGCTACCGGACCGGACTGCGCCTCCGGACCGGGCTGTTCCGCTGAGCCGGCTTGCGCCACGGGATGGGGCTGCGCCCCTGGGGCCGGCTGCACAGGTGGATCCTGGGAAGGAGCGGGATCCTCCTGAGGACCCAGATCCTGCTGGGGACCGTTTGGCTCCGGCTTTGGTTCCGGGTCGCCGTCTGGCGCGTGCGCAGAGTCGTCGGACTGCCCGTCGGGGGTCCCCTCTGCGGAGCTTTCTTCGGGGGAACTCTGATCAGCTGAGTCCTCGCGCTGGGGTGGCTCATGCTGGAATGACTCATCGCGAGCGGGCGGCGACTCGGGAGCACCGGGCGAGGGAGACTCGTCGTGACCCTGGGAGAAGGTGGGGTTCTGCTGCGGATCTTCCGCGGCCGGATCCTGTGACTGGGGGTCCTGCCAAGGGCCCTGAGGTTCCTGTGACATGCGGTGGTGCTGCTCCTACATCGAAGGAATGAGGCGGACAGTCAGTCCGTAGACGATGTCATACCTTCCTAATAGACTCCTAAGAATGGTGCCAGAGGCTACTGAAAATTTGCCTGGAATACTCTCAACTCTGCTGCCCGTGGGGGCGATGCTCACGGGGCCGCTTCTGATCGGTGCGGCCATTCTGGCACTCATCGGTGTGGGAGCAGTGTATCTCTCCGGAGGCAGGAAGCAGTCGCGGCGCCTGGCCGCGTCCCGCCGCGCCGGGCTCCCCGAAGCGGAGCAGGAGACTGACCCGCTGGACGAGTTCGACACCGAGCGTCTCCGCCAAGAGGCCGGCGGCATGCTGGTGGCTGCTGACAACGCGGTTCGCGCTTCGGAGCAGGAGCTTCTCTTCGCCTCCGCCTCCTACGGAGACGAGAAGATCAAGCCCTTCCAGGAGGATCTGGAGAAGGCCCGTGACCAACTCTCGCAGGCCTTCCGCCTTCAGCAGAAGATCGATGACACGCTGCGCGAGACAGATCGCCCCGCCGATGAAGAGACGCGGATCCGCGGCTGGCTGAAGGAGATCATCCGCAGCTGCGAGTCTCTGGATAGCACCCTCCAGGCCCATCAGCAGGAGTTCGACAGCCTCCGCAACCTGGAACGCGACCCGCGCCCCGCCGTCGAGCAGGTCCGCAGCCTGCTGCAGGAGCTCACTCCCCGCCGCGACCGAGCCCAGCAGTCGCTTGACTCCCTGGCCCAGGAGTACGATGAGGCCGCTCTGAGCCAGTACCGGGACAACCTCACCCAGGCCAACCAGGCCCTGCACGCCGCTGAGGAGGCCGCATCCTCGGCCGACCGTGCCATTCAGGCCGGCGAGACCTCCGCCGCCGTCCTGGCCCTGCACTCAGCCGAGCAGGCGGCGGCTGATGCCGGGGAGCTTCTCGATTCCATGGAGTCCACACGTGACCGTATGGAACAGGCGCGGAAGAACCTGGATATCGGCGTGGCCCAGACCGAGCAGGACATCGCCCAGGCCAAAGCCACTCTCGACGCCGGGCAGGCACCAGAACTGGCGGGACCGATCGCTGCGGCCGAGGCAGCCGTGGCTCGGGTCACGCGTGAGCTGAACTCCGGTCGAAGGATCGATCCGCTTGAGCTGCTGACCTCGCTGGAGATGGCACACCGGGAGCTGGATGACCCCCTCAACGCTGTGCGGGACCGTCAGGCGCGTGACCGCCGCGCCCGCGAGTCCCTGGACGCCGAGCTCCTGGCGGCACGTACCCAGGTGCAGTCCTCCATCGACTACCTGCGGTCCCGCCGCTACGGCATCTCCTCCACCGCCCGCACCCGTATCGCCGAAGCCGAGCGGTCGCTGGCAGAAGCGCAGAAGCTCGCGGACTCCTCACCAGCTCGAGCGCTGGAACTGGCCACCCAGGCGAAGACTCTCGGCGTGCAGGCGGCCCAGATCGCCGAGCGCGAGGCCGCCGAATCGAACATGCAGGCCATGGGAGGTTACGGCGGCGGCAGCCGTACACCCCTGGGCCTCGGGGGCGGTTATGGAGGCTACGGCACCGGTGGCGGATTCGGCGGATTCGGCGGCGGTGGGTTCGGCGGAGGCATCGGAGGGGTGGGCTCAGGAAGCTATGCCCGCCGCACCACAGCGAATCGGGCTATCAGGACCGGGATGCGCATGGCCGGCTACGGGAGCCGTCGTCGTCGGGGGCTCTTCTGAACCGCCTGACGAAATCTCCTCCGCAAGGCTGATGCGTCACACAGCCGGGGGCTCTAGTATCAGGAAAGTGATCGGACCACAGGCTTCCAAGGAAAGGTGATCACCGTGAGCAAGCAGTCCATTTTCGGCAGGATGTCCCAGCTGATCCGCGCCAACGTCAACGCCATGCTGGATCGTGCCGAGGACCCGGAGAAGATGCTGGACCAGATGGTCCGGGACTTCACCAACAACATCCGCGAGGCCGAGGAAGCCGTCGCCCAGACCATCGGCAACCTGCGCATGATGGAGGACGACTACAACGAGGACCTGGAGACCGCGCGCTCTTGGGGACAGAAGGCGCTCGCGGCCTCGCGCAAGGCCGATGACTTCCGCAACGAGGGCAACTCCGAGAACGCGGCAAAGTTCGACAACCTCGCCAAGGTCGCCATCCAGCGGCAGATGGACGCCGAGAACTCCGCCAAGTCCGCCGAGCCCACCATCCAGTCCCAGCGGGAGATCGTGGAGCGGTTGCGCACCGGTCTTGAGCAGATGAAGACCAAGCGTCAGCAGCTCATCACCAAGCGGGATGAGCTTGTGGCACGCTCCAAGGCAGCCCACGCACAGGCCCAGGTGCACGACGCGGTTAAGTCCATCGACGTCATGGACCCCACCTCGGAGGTGGGTCGCTTCGAGGAGAAGATCCGCCGCGAGGAAGCCCGCGTGCGCGGGCAGGCCGAGCTGGCGGCGTCGTCCCTGGACGCCCAGTTCGAGTCTCTGGAGGATCTGGGTGAGCAGGCCGAGATCGAGGCTCGCCTGGCGGCCCTGAAGTCCGGCTCCTCCTCCCCCGCTGCCATCGGCACCGGCAGCGAGTCCACCTCCGGAGTGAGCGAAGCTGACTTCGCCGCGCTGGAGACCGAGCGGGACAAGGCCTGAACCTGATCGGCCTGGTCAGTACCGAACTATGACAGCGGATCGGCCTAATTTGGCCCGATCTGAGACAATGGGGGGCGAGCATAGTTCTCGCACCCCCATTGTTGTTTCTAGGAGACCCTTCCCGTGACCACGACTGCAGATTCCACCAACGGCACTCCCACCTCCACCGGACCCACCGCGGTCAACACCGGCCTGGCGCACATGCTCAAGGGCGGTGTGATCATGGACGTGGTCACCCCGGAGCAGGCGAAGATCGCCGAGGAGGCCGGTGCCGTGGCGGTCATGGCTCTGGAGCGCGTTCCCGCTGATATCCGCGCCACCGGTGGCGTGGCCCGCATGTCTGATCCGGACCTGATCTCCGGCATCATCGAGGCCGTTTCGATTCCTGTGATGGCCAAGGCCCGCATCGGCCACTTTGTGGAGGCTCAGGTGCTGGAGCACCTGAAGGTGGACTACATCGACGAGTCCGAGGTGCTCTCCCCCGCGGACTACATCCACCACATCGATAAGTCCAAGTTCAAGGTGCCGTTCGTCTGTGGCGCCACCAACCTGGGTGAAGCGCTGCGCCGCATTACCGAGGGTGCGTCGATGATCCGCTCCAAGGGCGAGGCCGGTACCGGTGACGTCTCCGAGGCGATGAAGCACATCCGCACCATCAACGCCGAGATCGCCCACCTAACGTCACTGGCCGAGGATGAGCTCTACGTGGCGGCCAAGGAGCTTCAGGCCCCCTACGACCTCGTCAAGCAGGTGGCGCGCGACGGGCGCCTGCCCGTGGTGCTGTTCGTGGCCGGCGGTGTGGCCACTCCCGCTGATGCGGCCATGATGATGCAGATGGGCGCCGACGGCGTCTTCGTGGGCTCAGGCATCTTCAAGTCCGGCAACCCTGAGGCTCGTGCCGCAGCCATCGTGAAGGCGACCACCTACTACGACGATCCGGCAGTCATCGCCGAGGTCTCCAAGGGGCTGGGCGAAGCGATGGTGGGCATCAATGTGGCCGACGTTCCCGCACCCCACCGCTTGGCCGAGCGTGGCTGGTAAGTTGCGCAAGAACTCTGTCTGATTTTTCGACGGCATCGCACCGTCCGCGGCTCCTTCCATGAGCGCGGGCGGTGCGGTGCTGTTTCTGCTCGTGGTGTGAAATGAGGTAATGATGTCTCCCAGGATTGGTGTTCTGGCGCTGCAGGGTGCCGTAGCCGAGCATGCGCGAGCACTGCAGGCTGCCGGCGCTGAGGTCACCAGCGTCCGCCGTCCCGCTGAACTGCAGGGTCTGGACGGCCTGGTGGTACCCGGTGGGGAATCCACCGCCATGGCGCGGCTGGCGGCCCCGGTGAAGATGTTTGAGGCCGTTCGCGAGAAGCATCAGCAAGAAGGCCTGGCGCTGTTCGGAACTTGCGCGGGGCTGATCCTCATGGCCGAGCGGGTCTCCGATGCCGAGGCTCTCGAGGGCTTCGAACGAATCCGGGGACTTGACGTCGTCGTGCGCCGCAACGCCTACGGGTCCCAGCTGGACTCCTTCACCACAGCCCTCGACGTGCAGGGGATCCCCGAGCAGGAGCGCCCCCTGGACGCCATGTTCATCCGGGCGCCCGTGATTGAGGACGTGGCCGGAGCTGACGTGGAGGTTCTAGCCGAGGCTCAGGGCTCACCCGTGGCGGTGCGCCAGGGAAATGTGCTGGCCGCCAGCTTCCATCCTGAGCTGACGCAGGATCACCGCCTGCACGCCCACTTCGTGGATCTCTCTGCGGGCTGATCGAGTGAACGGGCCGGCACGGTCATAGGCCTTCTCCAAGCCGCTCCAGCTGCGCATCGAGAGCAGCGCGCTGACGAGCTCGACGCTCAGCTGGCAGCTTCGATGTGCTCAGGAAGGGCAGCGAGTTCCTCCGGCGGGACCTCCTCGCCGTTGACAAAGACCGTCGGGGTACCAGCTACACCGTGTTCGCTGCTCAGAGCATTGGTGTATTCCACAAACTCTGCGAAGCGTTCCTCCTCGATGCAGGTACCCAGGTCTGCGCCGTAGCTCTGGGCGATCGTGATGAGGTCGTCCTCATCCAGCTCGGTCATGTCCGCGCGTGCCTCAGTCACCTCGTGAAGATAGCCCAGGTAGTTCTCCGGAGATTCCTCCGCCATGCAGGCGAACGCGTTGGCGGCCTGAGCCGAGTACGGTGGGCGCACGAAACTCACCGAGCGGTACTCCAGGGAAATTTCCCCGGCCTCCAGCCACTGCTCGAACTGCTCGCCGAACATCGACTCGAAGTTTCCGCATGCCGGGCACCCGGCATCGGTATAGATCACCACGTGCACCGGAGCCTCATGGTCCGCGGGGCTGAGTCCCTGGTCGAGGTCGGACGGCAGATTGTCGGGGTTCGCCTCCTCGAGCTGCGGGGAGTCAGAATCGGCGAGCGCATCGGGCGCTGTCAGGACAAATCCGCCCTGGGCGGTCGCCGAGGCGGGAATCTGCGCACCCGCCTCGTCCGCTTCTGTCTGATCCGCTCCCGGCTCGCCCTCACCCTCGCCATCCGGATCCCCGGCGGAGGTCCCTTCGGTCTCTTCAGCACTGGTCTCCTGACCCTGCTGAGCCTCACCCTCCTCGTTATCGTCGCCGGCCAGCAGCCACCAGAGCAGCAGGCCCACGAGCCCCGCCACGAGGAGCGCACCGACGACGATTCCGGCAATGGCTCCGCCGGAGAGGCCATTGCCCCCGGGCTGGGCCGGGTACTGGGACTCGTGGTGCGGGGGTTGCAGCTGGGGCGAGTAGTGCGGAGGCTGGGTCACGGTTGGTGTCCTTTCGTGTGTGCTGTCATCAGACTATCGAGCCCGCTCCGCCTCTCCGGAGAACAATCGGCAGGTCAGTCCAGGTCGCGCAGCAGCCGCTGCCCGATGTCGGTAAGGTCATTGGCCTCGTTGGAGAAGATCACCACAGCCGTCTCCTCGGCACGGTCGATCCACACGATCGTGCCGAAGCCGTGGGACATTCCGTTGTGCCACAGCGTGGTCTCATCGTCGAGGTGCCACCCCAGTCCCATGCGGGGATGAAGACTGCTGGGGTCCGCGGCGCTCATCCCGGGGGCCTCATCCTCCAGGACTGCCAGAGCGAACGTCGAATAGTCGGCAATGCTGGAACGCAGGGAGGAGGAGGGACTGAACGCCTCGGACGCGAAGGTCTCTTCCTCTCCCACCCCGTGGCCCGGCAGCAGTAGCTCGTCCGAGGGGTGCCCGTCGAGGCGGGAGGCGAAGGTGTGCTCCATCTCCAACGGCCCCGTGAGGCGTTCGACCAGCAGGTCCTCGTATGGGATCCCTGCTCGCGCCGCGAGCGCGTGCCCCAGCAGCGAGATGCCGAAGTTCGAGTACAGGTAGCTGCCCCGGCCGCTGAGCTGCTGCTGCCCGGCCAGCCGTACCAGCTCCTCGGCATCTATCGGATAGGGGTTTCTGCCCTCGCGCCGTAGCGCGTCAGACTCGTCCGAGAAGCCTTCGGCCTCCGGCACAAGCGGCAGCCCCGACGTGTGAGTTGCCAGTTCCTCCAGCGACACCTCACCCACTTCGGTACCGGAAAGCTCAGGCAGCAGGTCTGCCACCGGGTCTTCGAGCTGTACCTCTCCGCGATCCACTGCATCGGCCAGCAGCATGCCGGTCAGCGGTTTGGAAAGCGAAGCGATCTCAAAGACGCTGTCGGTCCGCGCCTCCCCGCTGGTGGCGATGTGGATGTCCCCGTCCTCAATCACCGCTACGGCGGCGCTGTGACGAAACTCCCGGCTGTTGTCCTCCAGAAAGCTCTGCAGTTGTTCCTCTCGGGTTCCCTCACCGCGTTCCGGCAGAGTCTCCGGCTGCTGGCACGCGGTGAGCGCCAGGAGACAGCAGATCCCCGCGATCGTCAGGCCACGGCCGGGCGCCGTCGTTGTCGACATCCTTCTCGGCACCGCGTTTAGTCGAGGTCCCGGATCTGCTGCTCGGAGATCTCCAGAAGCTGGAGCATCTCCTCGATCAATGCGTCCTCGTCCGCAGCATCGGCCCCGTAGACCGTGAATTCCACCGCCACCGTGCCGAATTCACGACTCAGACGGAGATTGTTGATGGTCTCGCCGTCCTCGATGAGGACGACGCCGTGCACGTCGCCCTCTTCCACCACTCGGGCTTGAAGGTCACGTCCCTCCTCCTCGCCGCGAACCGGCGTGCAGGCCACGTACTGCCGCTCCCATTCGCCGTCCCAGTTCTGGGGCTCCGAGTAGGTAATGGTGTAGCCCTGAGCTTCATCTCCGGTGCTCAGCTCATAGCGGTTGGAGGCTGATCGCTCTGCGGGATGAGAGCTGACGTCGTCGTAGAGGTCATCCCGCAGGTAGTCGGAGTAGTCCTCCAGGGCAGCCAGGCACTCCTCAGCCCCGTCGACGTCCCCCACCAGGTCCTCGGCCCATTCCACCTGCTCCTCCTGGTAGCTGAGGATCTCCTCGATTTCCGCGTGTTCGGCGCTTCTGGCCTCGCTCTCGCCGAGCACCTCCACTCCTGAGGGCAGGTCCTCGGAGTCCTCGCCAGGCAACACCTGCTCCAGGTCGGACGCGCTCAGGGGCTCGTCCGGATAGGCGCTTCCCAGCCTCCCGGATAGGAAGAGGACTGCGATCACCACAAAGGCCACGAAGAGCACGACGACGGCGATGAGTCCCGCAATCAGCCCCGTGCGTCTCTTCCCGGGGCGGCCCTGCGGTGCCCCCTGAGGGCCCTGCGGCGCACCGTAGGGGCCGTGCGGGGGCAGTCCAGGGCCGCCGGGCCCCGCCGGACCCTGTCCCGGGTAGCCCCCGGGGCCGGGTCCCTGTCCCGCAGGAGCCGATCCCCCTCCGGGAGCCGGCGGCACCTGATGCGATGGCTGGTGGTGAGACGGATCTGACGGCGGCTGGGTGCTCATTCTGTTCCCCTCGTGTACCTCGTACGCGTGCATGTCCTCACCAACACCCTACGGAAGACGGCGGGGGTGACGGCTGAAGTGTTACGGCAGGCCCAGATGCTCCTTCTGCCGGTCGACGAGCTCGGCGAACGTCTGCTCGTCAATGCCCGAGGCGCTCACGGTCAGAGTGTTGTGGCCGTGGTCCAGTGAGGTCAGATAGGTGCTGGCCGGGCCCTTGCCCTCAGGCGTGATCTGCAGGACGTCGACGTCGTCGTAGGCGATGTGCTCCACCCTGTGGAGCGTGCCCTCCTCATCCGCCAGGTGAGCGTCATCGCAGGTCAGAGCCGTCTGCTCCCAGAGAGGCTGGAGCTGTGAGAGCCTCCGGTAGCTGATGATCCCCAGTGTGACCTCGGCGGTCCCACGGACTTCGGCGGCATGCAGACTCACGTAGGACTCCTTGGTCGTCTCCAGGGAGTCGTGGGTGAAGGTGCCCAGCAGGGTGAGACAGGCAGCGGACTGACTTTCCCCGTCGTCGTTGCTCTCATGAACCCGCCGCGGCAGGTCGAGCAGTTCGACGACCGCAACGGCCTCCTGGTAGTCGGTCTCGAAGTCGGTGGCGAAGACCTCGGCTGGGTCGGCCAGCAGGCTGCGGATCTGCAGGGGCCTGAGGATGCCATAGGTCTCAGCGCGCGGGCCGGCCACCGGTGAGGGGTCTGCAGCCGTGTCGGCCTGGGGAACCGGCACGGTCTCCTCAAGAGGAACAGTCTCGGCGGTCAGCGGTTCAGCGTCTGGGGCGCCGGGCCGCGGCTGCCCCGGGTGGCCGTCTCCAGTCACCGTCTGGGCGCTGCACCCTGTAAGAAGCAGGACGGCGGACAGCGCGGCGGTTGACCACGCCGTGATGGCTGCTTTGATCGTGCGCCGATGCGCGGAAAAAACCATGGCAGAGTGCACCTCCCTCGTATCCCTCGTGATGCGTTCCTAATTATCGCCGGGGCGGCTCAGCGCTCCCAGCCCGCCCCCAGCTCCTGGGGATCCTCGGCTCAGGAGGACCCGACCTGGGGGTCCCACGCATCCCAGGCGGTGACACACTCAACGGCCTCCTGGCCCCGCCCCAAGGCTGTGCATGCGGTCACCCCGAGATCGGCATGCGGAGGACGTGCCTCCTGATCGACCTGGACCAGGCCCTCGGCCAGTGAACTCGGCGCATGGACATGCAGGTGAATGATGACCAGTTCCCCGCTCTCGATCCCGAGCTCGGCGGTCCACTCGTGGCCGAGGACCTCTCCGACCACCGGATCGGGGATGAACTCGAATCCCGGAGGAAATGTCGCACTCAGGAACGTGTTCGGCTGGTCGTCAGGACCCTGGTTATCCACCCGGATTTCGTAGATCAGTTCCTCTCCCGGTGAGACAGCTCCGCTGCCGAGCCGCCCGAACTCCAGCTCCAGCGCACCCGCGGACGTCGGGTCTTCAACACTGACTTCGGGCTCCTCGGCGGCAGCAGCAGAGTCGCCGTCATCGCCGCGTTCGGCACGTGGCTGAGCATCACTGGCAGCGGAGGCCCCCTCCCGCTGGTCGTCGTCGCCCAGCACAGCCATCAGCGCCAGAACGGCCACCGCCCCGGCTCCTACGAGTGCACCCGCCAGTACCAACAGAACCAGATACACAGGCCGCCTCCCGGAGGCACGGTGCCCCGGCGCAGCCTGTCCCGGGACCCCGGGCGGCGAGCCGTGCCAGTGCGCATCTGGTACACCGGGCGGGGACACGGGCGGTTGGGGCGGTCGCGGAGGTGTCGGGGGTTGGTGCATCAACGAATCCTTCCGCGGCTTCCCGCGCGGGTCGGCTTAGGGACTCCACCACCCTACGGAAAGAGATCACGGAATCCTGTCCCCCAACAGCGGACCGGGAAGCGGGATTTTCCGGGCGTTTTCCGAGCGCCCGGAATCAGACCCGACACTCAGTCCAACCCTGCCTCGAGCCGCTCGTTCTGGGCGTCCAGAAGCTCAAAGAGCTCCTGTTCACCTGGACCGGTGTAGTACACCTCGAGGAGGTTGTTGCCGTGCTCTTTCAGAACCACGGCGGTGTAGTGATCCGGTTGTCCCTCGGAGGTCATGAGCAGGCTCTGGCCCTCAAAGCCGTGGTGGTCAATGTGGCTGAGCCGAATCTCAGCCGCGCTCCCGCTGGGAGACTGGAGCTGCCAGGTCATGTCTGCACACGCTTCATAGGCAGGGCGCAGGTACCCGAGAGCGTTCACCGGCTCGGTGTAGCTCAGGAGCATCACATCCGCAGCATACGGTCCCGCCTCACGGTCCGCGTCGGCGTACCGGTAGACGCCCACTTCAGGTTCCGTCCGCAGGAAGGCGTTCAGCTCCTCATGGTCTTCAAGATCCATCCAGGGCTGCAGGCAGGCGTCGGCGTCCTCCACATCGGCGTCCTCCAGGTCCTCGCGGAGGGCGTCCAGGTCGAATCCGACCGTGTCCTGGTGGAACGGGAAGTACAAGTCACCAGTGAGGTCCTCGAAGTCGTCCGTGTCGATAGTCTCCACACCGGATTCGGAGACCTCGAAGGGAAAGTCCTGTTCACGAACCAGAAGCTCTTGCGCCTCTCGCGTGGTCTCCAAGGTCTCCTGCGTCCGGTCGCCTCCCAGAACGCCCGTGAGGAGGAGAATGACGACGGCACCGCCACCCAGGAGCACTACCAGCCCCAGGACTCCTCCGATCATCAGCCCGCGGCGGCGCCTTCTGGGGTGCGGGGGTGGCGGGTACTGGCCGTGGCCGGGTGGTGGAAACCCCGGTGGAGGGTAGCCCGGTGCTGGAGAACCGGGTGCAGGTGTCCCCGGGGCCGGGCCCTGGGGTGGCGGTGGTGTACTCACGTGATCCCCTTATGTATACGCCGTCGTCTGTATCCGTGCTGTTTAACCTAGCGGGTGACAGGTCCATCCGACAGGTGTGAGCTTGCGGCCCTGTCCCCGCAACGGGGTCACAGTCCTCGCTTGAGGGCCTGTGTCGGGCATGATGTGATGGCAGGAGCATTGACGGGACGTGCCGCCTGGCACACAACACCATTATTCAAGGGGCAGCATGACGGACGGATGGAACACTGACGGCCAGAACGGCGGCCAGCAGCCTCAGGATCCGGGGGCCCGGGCAGCAGATCCGGCCACGCCGCACGCGGAGCTCTACGAGCTGGCAGCGCACCATCCGCAGCTGCGTCCGATCATCGCTGGCAATCCCAATACCTACGAGGGGCTCCTCGAATGGCTCGGCAGCCTCGGGGATCCGGCCGTCGATGCGGCGCTGGCCCAGCGCGGAGACGCCGGCGCAGAACCAGCCGCTGATTCCGCGGAGGACCAGCCCACACAGGCCTTTGAGCCCCAGACCCCCGGCGCTGAGACCTCAGCACCCTCGGCAGAGTCAGCACAGCCGGCGGATGACCAGCAGACCCAGATCATGCCCTATGCAGGCACCGCTCCGTCAGCGCAGTCCGCGCAGCCCGCCGGCGAGCAGCCGACCCAGGCATTCCCGGCCTACGGGGAGCAGCAGCACGGGTACCACGAGACCGAAGAATTCTCCGCCTCGCAGGAGCCGCAGCAGGGTTCGCAGGAGCACTTCGGCGCTGGCGACTCGTCCGCCGCAGCCGGCACCGCGGCCGCCTACGGACACGATCCGCAGGGCTACGCACCCTCGGGATATTACCAGTACGGCCATCCGATCCAGCAAGGTCAGCAGGGGTACTACCCCACGGCCCCCGTGCCCGGTTATGACTATCAGGAACAGCATCAGTGGCCCGGCTATGACCAGTCCTCGGGCTACGGCTACTACCAGCAGCCTGAAGAGCAGCAGGAGCAGAAGAAGCGCGGCGGCGCGGGCGTGCTGATCTTCCTGCTGCTGCTTCTGGTGGCCGGCGGCCTCACCGCCGCCTACTTCATCCTCGACCCCTTTGACCGCCGCGAGGACACCTCGGCCGCCGAGGACCAGCAGCCGGGCGCCGAAGAGGATGAGGACCAGGAGCCCACTCCCAGCCCGAGCCCCACGGAGGAGGCCACCACGGATGAGGAGGAGGACGAGGAGGAGCTCATTGAGGTGACTCCTGAAGCTCCCGAGTTCGACGAGGAGACCGGCGAACTGACCATCCCCTCGATCGACGGCGTGATCTACCTGATCGACGGCGAAGAGATTACCGGCGTCTACGAGGTTGATCCGGGTCAGTCCGTCACCGTGACGGTGGAGCCCGAGGAAGGCTATGAGTTCCCCTCCGGCACTCAGACCCGCCTGACCTTCGAGGCCGCTGAGGAGGAGGACGACGAGGATCCCGAGCGTCCTGCTCCGGACAACGCGATTCTTGCGACCTCCTTCTCTGCGCCCAGCGGCAACATCCACTGCGAGATCAGCGGCGATGAGGCGCTGTGCACCATCAATGAGCATGACTTCGACGCGCCGTCGGGATGCAGCAACGGCGTCACGCTGCGCGTGACTCGCGAGGGTGATTCTGAGACCTCCTGCAGCGATGAGGTCAGCCAGCAGTCCCGGGCACTGGACTACGGGGACGCCATCACCAACGATGACTTCGCCTGCACCTCTGACATGGACGGCATCGAATGCTGGTCCACCCAGACCGGCAATGGCTTCTTCATGGCCCGGGAAAGCTACGACCTCTTCTAAGCGGGATCAGGCCGGTGGTTCCTCAGCCTCGGCGGCCGATTGCTCCTGGGACTGCGCCTGGGACCAGGAGACCAGGCCTGCGTGAAGGGCCTCAGCATAGCGCTGGCGCCCTTCCTCCGTCTCCATGACGGCAGCTTCCTCTGCGTTGCGCATCTCGCCGAGTTCCATCATCACCGCCGGCACCTCGGCCCAGTTCAGGCCAGCGATGTCAGACCGAGCCATCACGCCGCCCGCGATCTGGTTGGACGGGGCGAAGCCCTCCTCCGCCAGACCGTCCATGAGGTGCCAGGCCAGGTCCGACGACGGCTCACCCTGGGCTGGATTCAACGGGGGATCCGAGATGATCGCAAAGTAGCCGGCATAGTAAGGGTCGCTGCCGTTGGCGTGGATGGAGACGTAGACGTCTGCTCCGACGTTCTGGGGGAACTGACCCCGTTCATCCACACAGGGACCGAAATCGGTGTCATTCTGTCGCGTCAAGCTGACCTCGGCGCCGTCGGCCTCCAGCAGGGGGACCAACCGCACGGAGACGTCCCAGTTGAACGCATGCTCCGGGTATCCGGCGTTGGTTGCTGCTCCGACGGCCTGGCAGTCCTTGAATCCCCCGCGCCCGTCCGGCACCTGGGTGAAGGCCCGCGCCGGGTCGGCTCCAATACCCCCGGCGTGCCCTGGATCCAGGGCTATGTGTACTCCCTCCAGGGCGGGCTCCTCCTCAGCAACGTCCTCATCGGAGGCCTCCTGCTCAGATTGCTCCTCGGCACTGTCGCGCTGCGAATCGGCCGTTTTTTTCTCACCGGAAGAGGTCTCCGTGGAGGGCGGGGAAACCTCGGGAGCGGGCGAGGAGGCTTCTCCCTCCGCCGCGGGCGCGGCAGGCTCCTCCTGATCGATGAGTCCGCAGGCGCAAAGGGCGAGCAGACCCAGGAGCCCGGTCGAACAGAAGGCCCGCCCGGATCGGTGATCCGCGCGGGCCTTGCTGCGTGAGCTCACGGTCTAGAACCCAGCGCTCAGAGCGTCGTCCTGGGCGTCCAGGAACTCTTCGAACTCCTCCTGATCGGTGCCCTCGTAGTAGACGAGGATGACGTTGTTGCCGTGGTCACGGACTGCATAGGCGAGGAAGGCATCCTCCTCGCCGAAGTCCGATGACTCGGAGGTGCCCCTGACCGCAATGCCCGTGAAGCCGGCGTGGCTGAAGGCGTCAAACTCACCCTCGACTTCGTAGTCATCGTTCACGAACTCGAACGAGTCGCCTCCGCACTCGCTGCGGACGTCGCTGAGGTAGTCCTCAAAGCTCACAGAGTCCTCGTAGCTGCCCAGGAGCACACGGAGGGTGGTCTCGCTCCCGCTTTCGGCTTGCAGGTACGACGCCGCAACGGGGGCTTCCTCACGAAGCATCTCTGCGAGGTCGTCATTGCGCTGAAGGTCATAGACCGCGTCGAAGCACGCTTCGTTGTAGTCCACGTCCTCGTTGCGGAACCCATCTTCCAGGCTGGCGAGGAGCTCGACCTGGAAGAACTCCTCGGCGCGGGAGCGGTATTCAGACGGCTGAATGCTGAGGGCACCGTAGCTGTCTGTGCGGAAGGGGAGGTCACGTTCACCGACCGTCACGCTCTGGGCTTCACGGGCGGTGAGGGTATTGCGAGTCTCATCGGTGAAGACTCCAGCCAGTGCCAGTGTCGCCACCAGAACGAAGATGACGAACGCCGCACCGGCGGCCGCTGCGATGACCACCACCTTGCTCGGCCTCTTCTTCCCGCTTCCGGCGGGCTGCGGCTGGTGGGGGTAATGGCCGCCGCTGCCAGGGTCGGCGGGGCCTGAGAGCCCGCCGGGACCCGCCGGACTGCCGTACTGGCTTCCCGTCGGCGCAGGAGGCTGCTGCGGAGCTCCAGGCTGACCGGCGTCGGGGTCAGCCGGGGACGACTGGTCGCGAGGGGGCTGGTTCGGACCCGGCGGGGGTGGCGGCGGTCCCTGAGTCATGCGTCGGCTCCTCGGAGGTGCGATGGTGATGTCCGTGCCAGCCTATCGAAACTGGTCAGGGCCTGAGCGGAGAAGACAAATGAAGAAGGCGGCCCCGATAGTTGGGACCGCCTTCTTCATCGTTACTGACAACGCGTGGAGAGGACTCAGTCGAGTCCAGCCTCCAGCAGGTCAGCCTGAGCGTCGATGAACTCCATGAAGGTCTCCTCGTCCTGGCCCATCTGCACCAGGATCATGGCGTTCTTACCATGGTCCAGGTAGGCGTAGGACATGTCGATCTCCATGCCATCGAACTCGGACTCACCCGAGAAGTGCATGCCTTCAAAGCCGCGGTGCTCGAACTCCTCGAAGTCGACCTCTACGTCCTGGCTGGCCTCGCCGTCAGCCTCCTCCATGGCTTCCATCTCATCCTGGCAGGCCTGCTGCAGGTCATGGAAGATCTCCAGGAAGTTCGGCAGCTCATCCTCGTAGCTCACCATTGCAGCCACCATGCCGCTGGGCATGCCGAGGCCGAGGTTCCCGCCGTCAACCATGGAGAAGCCCACGGTCACGGGGCGCACGGCCAGCTCTTCAGCCAGGTTCTCGTCATCAGCCAGGTCCTGAAGGTGGTTACGGCACTGGTCCGTGAGCTCCACGTCTTCACGGGCGAGCTCTTCTTCGATCTCGCCGGACTCCAGTGCCCGGGCGACCTCGTCCTGAGCCTCACGGATGTTGTTCTGAACTTCTTCCTCGTCCCAGTGATCCAGGGGGTCCACGATCTCGCGCTGAGCATTGTCGGCCGCGATCGGGAAATCGTCCTCGCGGACCAGCAGCCGGTCCATGTCCCGAGTAGTCAGGGTCTCCTGGGTCTCATCGCTGCCAAAGACGTTGGTCATGAACAGCACCGCGATGACGATGCCTGCCAGTGCCACCACGCCGACGACGGCGCCGATGATCAGCCCGAGCTTGGACTTCTTCTTCGGGGGCTCCTGCGAATAGTGCGGCTGTCCGCCGGGGTACCCCGGGCCGCCAGGACCGCCATAGCCGGGGCCACCCTGACCGGGACCACCGTATCCGGGACCCTGCGGTCCGCCTGGGGTGCCGTAGCCCGGCCCCTGTGGTCCGCCGTGCCCGGGGCCACCCTGCTGTCCGGGATAGCCCGGACCCTGCGGGCCAGCGGGAGGCTGGCCGGGGTGATGAGGCTGTCCTGGTCCCTGCGGGGGCTGCCCGCCGGGGTAGTTGTTCGGTCCGTCAGTCATGAGTGACTCCCTCCGTGTTCTGCACTCCGTTTACTGTGTTTACAGTAGCAAACTTCTTGGGGTTGTGGTCAAATTCTTCGCTCTGAGTTTCGTGACCCCCGCCTTCGCGCCGGTTCTCGGACCGCGGCCAGGCGCGTTCGCCGAGCAGCTGGATCGCCGCCGGCACCATGATCGTTCGGACCACAAACGCTTCGAGCAGGATCGCCACGGCCAGTGCAAAGCTGATCTGCCGGATCGCGGTGAGCTCCGAGTAGGCGAAGCCGATGAAAACGGCAACCATGATGAGGCCGCAGGCCAGCACTACGGTGCGGCTGCGCCGCAGCCCCTCGGTCACCACAGCCCAGCCGGGCACTGACTCAGCCCGAGCCTGGCGCATGCCGGAGGCGGTGAAAAGCTGGTAGTCGATGGCCAGGCCGAAGAGCACTCCGGCCATGAGCATCGGCAGGAACGCCACGACAGCGCCGTCGTCCGCCTGGTCCCCGACCACGCCGAAGAGCTCCGCGCCCCACCCCCACTGATAGACGGCGACGACGGCACCCAGTCCTGCTAACAGGCTCAGCACATAGCCGGCACAGGTCAGCAGCGGTATCCAGAGGCGGCGGAACAGCAGGAACAGGATCACCACGCAGACCAGCAACACCACGCCCACGTAGAGCGGCACCGCGGTGGAGAGCGCGGCCGCCAGATCTGCATCGGCGACGACTCTGCCGGTGAAGCTCAACGAGTCCAGGCCGAACTCAACCATGGTGGCTTCTCGCTCGTCCTGCATGGCAGCCAGGATCGCGGCGGTCTGGTCGTCCAAGGGCCCGAAGCGGGGGGTCAGCTGGATCAGGTGCACTCGTCCGTCGTCACTGACAGCCACCGGGGCCGCACGGGCCACCGCGGAGTCGGCGGCGAAGTGCTGAGCCAACCCCAGGCTCGCCTGCAGCTGTGCGGCCTCATCGGCCTGATCTCCTGGACTCTCGGCCAGTTCGGCCAGTGCGTAAATGCGCGCGGTAGCACCGTCACCAAAGTGCTCGGCGGTCAGCACATACGCCTCGTGAGCGGTGGAGCCCTCAGGCTCGGAGGAGCCCGCGGGCAGAGCCAGACGCATATCCAGCACCGGCAACGCGAGGATGACCATCAGACCCAGGGGCACCAAGAGCGAGGGCACCGGGAACCGTGTAGGCAGGGCCAGGCTCACCTGCTTCGTGGAGGTTTCCTCCGGCGTCCCCTCATTCTTGGAGACCAGTCCAGGAATACGTGAGCCGACGCCGGCGAGGAGCCCACGCAGCGGCGGCGTCGTCGTTCTCGGTGCCCGCAGAGCCCTGACCCCCAGCAGGCTCAGTGCTGCCGGGACCGCGGTGAGGGTCGCCAGCGCGACGATCCCGATGGTGAGGGCTGCAGAGAGTCCCATGATCGCCAGGAAGGGCACGCCGGTAACGGCGAGCGCCGCCAGAGCCACCATGGTGGTCACCGCGGCGAAGAAGATGGTCCGGCCTGCCTCCGCAGAGCTGCGTGCCAGAGAGGCACGGAGCTGACGCGGCCCCAGTTCCTCAGGTGTCGGGACTGCGGGGAAGCTTCGCTGCCAACGATAAATGTAGAGGAGGGCATAGTCGATGCCGACGGCCAGACCGAGCATCAGAGCCAGGACGACGTCGGTGTCGGCGATATCGACGAAGCGACTTGCGGTGAAGATCAGGGCGATGCCGGTGCCCGCGCCAACGAGGGTGACCAGGAGGGGCAGACCCGCGGCGGCGATGCGGCCTAGCACCACGAGCAGGACTAGCAGGGCTACCGCCAGTCCGAGGATTTCGCTGGGCCCCAGCAGTCCGCCCAGATCCTGCACAAGCTCCAGACCGAACTCGGCGCCCACGCCCTCCGGAAGGCCGGTAATGACCGTGTGGGTGAGCTGTTCCCGCTCCTCGGCGCTGAGCAGGTGCGCGGGGTCCTTCAGCTGAACCCCCAGAATGGCGACGCTGGAGTCTTCGGACAGGGCCTGCACGGCGCGCAGTGAGCTCACGTACGCCTCAGAGAGCTGAAGCTGCTCGGAGATACTCAGCGGCTCCTCGGGGTCCATGGACTCCACGAGCTCCATGACCGGGCCCACGAGTACGTCGTCGAGGGCTTCGAGTTCGTGTTCGATGACGTCGAGCTGGGCATCGAAATCCTCCGTCCGGTAGGCCTCTGAGAGGCTCTCGGGATTAAAGAGGTGATCGTAGATCAGGTACCGCTCGTAGGGAAGGTCCAGTTCGGTCTCGACCTCGTCAAGGAACTGCCCCACGGCGTACCACGCTTGGGTGCGCTCGGCCTCAGCCTCGCTGAGCTGGCGACTGAGCTCAAAGGGGTCAGAGACAGAGACGACGGTGCTCAGCTGCTCCAGCTCTTGGGCGATCCGCTCCAGGCCTGCGCGCTGCTCGGCAGTGAACTCGCGCCCCCCGGTGTGAAAGACCATGGAGGTCCCGCCCACACCGGCCTCAGGAAGCAGCTCGTTGATGCGATCTGCCGTCTCCTGGAACTCAGCGCCGGGCAAGCGATAGTCCGAACCGGTGGGACGGCTCAGCAGCACCGCTGCGGTGACCGCGAGAAGAAGCACCACCGCCCAGCTCACGAGCACACGCCGTGCGTGACGCGCGCAGAACTCCCCCAGCCGGTAGAACACAGTTCTGGACTCTAGCCGAGGTGCGGTGCGGCGAGCGGGGCTCAGAGGCCGGCCTCGAGCTTCTCCGCCTGGGCATCGAGCACGTGCTCGAAATCCTCACGTCCGATGTCTGCAGCATCGACCCAGACGAGGTTGGTTCCCATGTCCATGGTCGCTACGGCCGCGTCGATCGTGTTCGATCCTGGCGAGGACTGAATGTAGAGGCCTCGGAAGCCGGCGTGGTCAAAGTAGGCGAACTCGTCACCGTCGACGCTTGCACCGTCACAGTCCGCTTCGATCTCGTCCCACATGCTGCCCGTGTCCGGCGCGGCATCAAAGCTGACGATTCCCAGCGTCAGGATCAGGCCGTCGCTGACGTCGGCGCCGAAGGCTCCTGCGCTGAGAATATCGCTGGTCTCATCCAGCTCCACCAGATAGGTCAGGCTCCGGTAGCACTCGATGAGGCGCTGCTCGCTTTCCTCGAAGGTGTAGCCGAACTCGTCGGCCTCGTCTTCGATCTCTTGAATCTCATCGGCCGTGGGCCACTCCTCCGACCACTGGAGGAAGAGGTAGTCGTCTGCCTCACGGATCGTGTCGTCGGGATCGTAGGGAAGGTCCACCGTATCGATGAGCAGGTCCTGGATCTGCCCCGAGCTCAGCTCCTCTTCGAGGCTGACTCGCGGTTCTTCCGGCTCCTCGGTGGGCGCCTCCGCGGCGGCGGTGGTGTCATCGTCAGGGTCCTCCCCTTCGGCGGAGGCGGGGCTCTCCGAGGGGTCCGCCGCGGGAGCACCGGCATCGGAGGTGTCGGATTCGGCGGTGTTGTCCCCGCTGCGGTCAAAGAAGCCCGTCAGAGCAAGCACCGCGACAACGCCGCCGATGATGGCCAGTCCCACGATGCCCAGAATGGCATAGAGCGGTCCGTGGCCGCCTTTCTTGGGCGGCCGCGGATGCTGAGGGGGAGGATAGCCAGGCGTCCCTGGTCCACCTGGGCCCTGGGGGCTTCCCGGACCTCCGGGGTACCCCGCCCCCGCGGCCGGTCCGGTCTGGGCGACCTGCCAGTTTGCCCCCGGGGTGGGTGCCACATGGCCAGGGTGGACGTAACTGGGCTGGCCCGGTTGGTGCTGGCCCTCCGGCGGGGCGAATCCACCCCGGTGACTGCTGTTCAGCGGCGGCGCGGGTGAACCCGCTGGCGGCGGCGCCGGATGCCCGTAGGGGTGTTCTCCCTGGCGCTGGTAAGGGTCGCCGTAAGGCTGTTGCGGACCGAAGTGAGGCTGCCACTCCTGGGAGGACGGCGATTCGGGGTCTGGCTGCTGCCCCTGCTCTGGCTGCGGGCGGCCCTGTTCGTCACTCATCAACGCTCCGTTCGCTCTGTACTCCGTGCCGCCGTGGCGGGGTTTGCTTCACACCTTACGAATCACTCTGGCATCGTCCTGACATGTTCCTGGGCGTTGCGTGAACAACGCCTTCTCACCAGCGTGAAGCGTACCGGCTGCCCCGTTTGCGGCTCCGGCCTGCGGCGCGCGGACCGCGTTGACGGCGGGGGTGCCTCGGGGTTGTTACGGTGGTGGGCGTGTCTTTCTTCCCCCACGTGACCCCGCGGCTGGGCACGATCCGCGCGAGCGCGGCTCTCGGCATCGTTCTTCTGAGCCTCAGTGCCTGCGCGGAGACCGGTGCCCAAGGCGCCTCTTCACTGGATGCCCAGCGCGCCGCTGAGGCAACCGCTGACGCGAGCCGTGAGGCCGCTCCCGAGACCTCTGCACCGAACGACTACACGCTCGAGGAGTTGCGGGACATGAGCTTTGAACAGTTCCGCTCCGCAGAGGTGTCCCGCGAGCAGCGCTACCAGCTGCTGTGGCATTTCGCGGAGCTCTCGGAGGAGCACGCAGAGCTCTTCTCCCATGAAGAAGGCCTGTTCGCCTACAACCCCACCAATCTGGCCCACCGGGGGAACTCGCCCGACAACATTCTGCTTCAGCACTGGTACCTGCAGCAGCTCTACCGGCTCGGTGAGCTGCTGGCCGAAGAGCACGGTGGTCAGGACATCGCCCTCAAACTGGCCCTGGCTGTAGATCCCGCCGGCGTAGCGCCGCTGGAGAACCTCGTGGCAGAGGCTGATACCGAGACGCCGGCCTGGCTGCTGGAGTCCCGCTATGAGTTAGTGGACGCTGCGCCTTGTCTGGCCCCGCCCGAGGGTACGCAGCTGAGGGTGCCCTGGGAAGAGCAGACCTGTTATCAGATCGACTTCGCCATCACTCAGGGAGAGGCAAACGAAGCCCGCCCCTACTTCCACTGGGTGGAGTTTGAGGACGCCGACGGCGACGACGCCGGACTCTGGGTCCGCTCTGCCCAGCACTGGCGCTAGGCAGGCTGGTCAGTCCAGGCCCGCCTCAAGCTTCTCCAGCTGAGCGTCGATAAGGTCCTCGATCTCGCGCTCAGTGATGTGCGTCCGGTAGATCATGATCGAGTTATGCGGCTCTTCGTATTTGAGGGTGTAGAGGCAGGGACGGGGAGCAGCGGCGTGGCGG
>NZ_JAVKGT010000027.1:0-42369 GCF_031432335.1 Nesterenkonia flava
ACCGACGAGCTGCTGACATCCTGGCCTACTTCGACAGGCCGGGCACATCCAACGGACCCACCGAAGCTATCAACGGCAGGCTCGAACACCTCCGCGGCACCGCACTGGGATTCAGGAACCTGACCAACTACATCACCCGAGCCCTACTGGACACCGGAGGATTCAGGCCCCTCCTACACCCTCATCTGCGATGAGCCGGCAAACTGCGACGAACCGTCTCCAGAACGCGGGACACGTCATCCCCAGCACCCGTACGAAAGATCCCGGCAGCTTGCCAGCCCGTCTGCGCGTCAGTCAGTAGTAAAGATGAGAGAAACCTGTCATCCACATGCCCTCCATGATGGGGAATCCAACGTACTGTTAAACACCCCAGAGCGGCGGAGCGTTCGTGGTCCGCAGAGCCGAGGCGTTGCCGAGCAATATCCAGCAACAGCAAGGAATCCCGCCGTCGGCGTCTGGCTGACCTCAAGTAACGGTCGATCGTGGCAGAGGACATTGCAAGCAGCTCATGCTTGACGCCATCGTCATAAACCCCGTCGCGATTTCCCAGGTGCCCATGGGTCTCCAGAGCTTGGAGGTGGTCCTCCATGGAGGCTGCGAGGTGCTTCCCACAGCTTCCACCCGAGCTCTCCCACACTTGGTGCAGCACTCGCAGCGCTTCCGCAGAGTATTTGAGGGAAGACCGTGCCGACCGCGAGACAGCCGTCCTCGCGGCCAAATACTGGAGCAGCTTGACGCGCGCATAGTCCCTGTTCCAGCCCGTCCGGCGTACAACTTCGGTGAGGATCTGGGTCTTCCGCTTCCGACTGGCAACGCGGTAGTCCTGCGCGAGACCGGACATACTACGTTCAACTGCGCTACTAAGCTCTGACGTTTTGGGGCTGTATCCCTCCATCTAACTGCCTACCTGCTTGCACGCAACGCCGCACCCGGGTGAGACTCCGGAAGGCGCGGGGTGGGGGTGCCGGTGAGCATTTCGCGCAGGCTGCCGGAGCGCGGCTGCTGGGGAAGGATTCCTTTGTCCCGCATGCGCGGCATGACCTCGTTGATGAAGTCGCGGTAGCTCTCTGTGCCCCCGAAGGAGTGCTCCACGAGGTAGCCGTCGATGCCGGTAGCTTCGGCGATGTGCTCAAGCTCATCCGCCACCTCGTCCGCGGTGCCCGTGACTTTGAAGCCGCCCATCGTCTCGCGCAGCCCATCGATGACTTCACCGACGGTGCGGCCGTCCTGGTACTGGGCCAGCAGGCTCTGCCCGATCTCGGTGCGCACATCCGCCAGCGTGGTGTCGGGATCAAAGTCCATCAGGTTGACCCCGCTCCAGCCCATGAACAGCGCCGCCATGGCCTCCCGGCTCGGAGCATCCAGCAGCTCCTTGCGCAGCTGCACGGCCTCCTCATGAGTAGGGCCCACCACCGCGGACATGCCGTTGATGATCTTGATGGAATCCCCTGGTCGCCCCTGAGCCTCAGCACGGGCACGCAGGTCCTTCACCAGTGCAGCGGCTTTCTCGACGTCACGCTCCTGGGTGAAGATGCACTCCGCGTACTTGGCCGCAAAGTCCCGCCCCCTGGGGGACGCGCCCGCCTGGAAGAGGGTGGGCGTGCGCTGGACTGAGGGCGCGATCGGAAAGTACCCGTTGAGGCTGTAGAACTCTCCCTCGTGGCTGATCCAGTTGACCTTCTCGGGGTCGTTGAAGACGCCACGCTCCTTATCCATGGGCTGCGGATCGTCGTCGCTCCAGCCGCCCTCCCACTGTTTCAGACACAGCTGCACAAATTCATCGGCTCGGGCGTAGCGCTTGTCGTGCGGGGTGACCTCGCGGTGTCCCAGCAGCCGCACCAGCGCGGTCTGCATGTCTGAGGTCACGATGTTCCACCCGATGCGTCCACCGCTGAGGTGATCCACGGTGCCAAAGTTCCGTGCATTCAGATACGGCTGGCCTGCCGTGGTGGAGGAGGTCACCACAAAACCCAGCCGCTCGGTCACCGCAGCCAGGCCGCTGATGGCGAACAGGGCATCGTGGACCGGGAACTGCACTGCCTCGCGAATCACCACCTCTGGCACCTTGTCCCCCTGATCCATGGGATAGGCCAGATGTTCAGCGAAGAACAGGAAGTCGAATCCGCCCTCATCCAGCTGCTTGGCAAGGTCCTGCCAGAACTGCAGGCTCGCGAACTTCTCCGGCTTGGCCCGCGGATGACGCCAGGAGTTGGCCAGGAAGGTCGGGGCCATCACCTCAAAGGCTCCGAGGACGAGTTCTTTCTTGGGGGTGCTGCTGGTGGGCACGCTGGTGCTCTCTTTCTTGACGGGGTTCAGGTCAGGTCTGGGGCCGGGGCTCGGGACCGCGGAGCGCCTCAATCTCCTCCAGCGCCCGACGCCGGAGCGCGGCTTTGTCGGCCTCCTCCAGCCAGGAGGCCTCCACGGCGTTGAGGGTGAAGGTCCCGAGCTGGTCCAGCCCGAAGCCCAGGGCGTGGGCGAGGGCGCGATAGTCATGCGTGGGATCAGTGCCGAACATCGGCGGGTCATCTGAGTCGATGGCCACCACCAGGCCCGCCTCCACCATCTGCCGGATTCGGCGGTGGCTGCCGTCTCCGGAGCCCGAGTAGCGACCGATGTCCGAGGAGACGGGAGTGCAGATGAAGGGCACACGCTCCTGGACGCACCGGGCCGTGATCTCCGGGTCATCCACGACGTGGTAGCCGTGGTCGATCCGGCTGCAGCCCAGTTCGTCCAGCAGTACCTCGATATGCTGCGGCGGGCCAGTTTCGCTGTGCGCGGTGCGCTGGAGCCCCGCTTCGGCGGCTCGGGCGTAGGCAGGGGCGAACTGCACCGGCGGGCCCTTGACCTCCGCATAGTCCAACCCGATGCCGATGACCTCCTCGGTGCGATGGGCGATGACGGTCTCCACCAGTTCCAGCGCTGCGGCGGGCGTGTCCTCGCGGCACAGGCCCACGACGACGCGGCTGTCGATGCCGGTATCGGTCTGGGCGTCTCTCATACCCGCGGTAATTCCCTCGATCAGGTGGGGATAGGGCACGTTCCCGTGGCCCGGCGGGCTGATCTGGATCTCCCGGTAGAGCACGCGGTGCGCGGCTCCGCCCTCGGTTAGCGACTCGTAGGTGACCCGGTGCAGATCGTCACGGTCACGCACCACAGATCCGACGACGTCAAGCACCCGCAGGAACTCCCCCAGGTCCTCGTAGCTGGCGTGGTCATAGAGGGTCTCTGCGGTATGGCCCGCAAGGTCAACGCCGTGCTTGGCTGCCAGTTCCACCACGGTCTGGGCTTGAATGCTACCCAGCAGGTGACAGTGCAGACTCACCTTGGGCAGCCCGGTGACGATCCGCTCAATCTCTTCCGACGTCGTCGTCGGCCCACTCGTGGTCTCTGTCCTCATGCTGGGCCTCAAGCCTTCTGCGCCATGTCATAGTGGCGCAGCACGAGGTTCTCCACGAGCTGGGCGACCATGTAGATCAGCAGCGAGACCAGGGTGATGACCACAACCAGCGCCCAGACCCGGGTGTTCTGCGAGCGGCTCACCGCGGAGACCACGGCGCTGCCGATGCCCTCGCCCGTCGCCAGCCACTGAGCCAGGAGAGCACCGGTGAAAGCACCGGGCACGGAGATCCGCACCGCAGAGAAGAACGCGGGAAGTGCCGAGGGGAAGGCCACTTTGAGCAGCACGTCCCAGGTGCCCCCGCCGTAAACCGTGACGACGTCCCGGATCTGCGGGGTCACCGAGCGCAGCCCGAAGACGATGGTGACCAGAGCGGGGAAGAGCACCACAATGCCGCCCATGACCGCCACCACCGCGGTGCCGCGCCCTACGGCCAGGATGATGATGGGAGCCAGTGCCACCAGCGGCACGGAGCGAACGATCATGGCCAGGGGCATGATCGCGGCCTCCATCACGCGGCTGAGCACAATGAACACCGCCAGGGCGACGGCGGCAGCCATCCCGGCCACGAACCCCACGGCAGCATCGCGCACCGTGACCATGGACAGGCTCCAGATCTCCGCGCGGGCCTCCGCCGAGCCCTCCTCCCGGAAGAGGTACTCGAAGACGTCCACCGGGCCTTTGCCCACAAAGTCGGAGACGTCAAAGGCCCACAGCAGACCGATCCACAGCACGGTGATGATGCCCAAGATCATCGCCCAGCTGCCCAGGGTCTTAGCCAGCAGCAGGCCCAAGGTGCCGGCCTGGCCGGCGCGGGAGGTTTCCACCACGGGTGCGGCACTCACTCAAGCGCCTCCTTTCGACCAGGGGGTCAGAAGTCTGCCGATCAGTCCGAAGGCCGCGTAGGCGGCACCAGCAACCGCTGCACACAGCAGCCCCAGTGCCCAGGCGCGCTCCACGTCGAGGTTGGTCTGGGCGATCATCAGGGCCAGTCCCACGCCCTGGCGCACTCCCCCGACGTATTCGCCGAGGATGGCGCCCAGCAGCGCCGCCGGAGCCGCGATCTGCAGGGCGTTGAGCACCGAGGGCAGAGCCGCGATAGCACGAACCTTGCGCAGCTGGGTCAGGCGGTTCCCGCCGTAGACGGTGACGACGTCGAGACTGGCCGCGTCCGCGGACTTCAGTCCCAGCAGGGTGCCCACCACGGTGGTGAAGAAGACCGCGAGCACTGCCAGGGCCACGGCCGTGCCGGAGGGTTCTCCGGTGCTAGGAGCACCAATGACGATGAAGAGCACCGGGGCCACCGCCACAATCGGGATGCAGTAGCTGATGACCGCGATCTGGGTGATGAGCCGTTCGGTCCAGGGCAGCACCAGCACCACCGAGGCCAGCAGAATCGCGGCAAGGTTTCCCCAGAAGAAGCCGAGCGCGGCCTCGTGGATCGTCACCGAGAAGTGCGGCCAGTAGAAGGCGAAACCATCCTGCACCAGGGAGCGGATCACCCCGTCGGGACTCGGGATACGCACCTCCGAGAGGAAGGTGAGAGTCCCGATCCACCACAGGGCGACGACGCCGATGAGCCCCAGCGCGCTGTAGAGCGCACCCCTGCGCTTATCGACCCCCGTCTCCATCAGTGTGCACCCCCGGTCTCGGAGGACGGTGACGTGGAAGACTCGCCGTTGCTGCCGAAGAGCAGCTCTGAGGCCCGGTCGTGAAGCGCGTGGAATTCAGGGGTGCGCTGCATATCCGGGGTGCGGGGCCGGGGAAGGTCAACCTCGATCACTTCAGCCACCCGGCCGGGCCGGGCGCTCATCACCGCGACCTTGTCTGAGAGATAGATGGCCTCAGCGATGCCGTGGGTGACCATGAGGGTCGTGGCGGGCTTCTGGGTCCAGATCCGCAGCAGCTCGTCGTTCAAGCGCTGACGCGTCATGTCATCCAGGGCGCCGAAGGGCTCGTCCAGCAGCAGCACAGAGGGCTGGACCACCAGGGCCCGGGCGATGGAGACGCGCTGGCGCATGCCTCCGGAGAGCTGGCCGGGCTTGGCTTTCTCGAATCCCTTGAGCCCCACCAGTTCAATCAGTTCGGCAACGAGCTCGTCGTCGGGCTTGGCGCCGGAGACTTCGAAGGGAAGCCGAATGTTCTTCTCCACCGAGCGCCACGGCAGCAGTGCGGAGTCCTGGAAAGCGATGCCGAGCTCGTTGTCACTGCGCAGCTGTGCGGGGTCTTTGCCGTCCACCAGCGCGGTGCCCGCAGACGCCTGCTCCAGGCCGGCCAGGATGCGCAGCACCGTGGACTTGCCGCAGCCGGAGGGTCCCAGAAGCGAGAGGAACTCGCCGCGCTCGGTGTGCAGGGACACGTCCTGCAGCGCGGTGAGGCTCTTGCCGCGTCCGAGGGCGAAGGTCTTGGTGAGGCCATCGATCCGGATTCCGGTGCCGGAACCCTCGGTGCCCGCGGGCTCCTGAAGGGTTCCGACACCGGCCGGCGTCGCTGCCTGCTGTTCAGCGGGGCTCGACATGTTTAGCTGTTCACACTCCGTCGGGAATCTCGGCCAGCTCGGGGTTCTCCTCCAGGAGCTCCTCGAGCAGGCTCAGGTCAAAGAGGTCTTCAGTGGTGACGTCGACGCCGGCACGAGTCAGGCTGTCCACGGACTCCTGCTGGTGCTCTTCGGAGATGGTGAAGAGGCCGTTCTCCCGCACCTCGTCGGTGAGGACCAGGTCGATCTGGACTTCAGCCTGGCGCAGCTCCTTGTCCATCTCGAGGTCCAGGTGGGCGCCGTACTCCTCCACCGCCAGTCGAGCCCCCTCCTCGGGATCGGTGATGGCGTCCTTCCAGCCGAGGATCTCCGCGGCGAGGAAGTCCTTGATGAGCTCGGGGTTCTCCTCGATCATCTCTTCGGTGGTGATGAAGGCCTCGGCCACGAACGGCAGGCCGTTGGTGCTCAGCAGCAGGTCGGTGGTCTCGTGCCCCAGCAGCTCCACGGTGATGGACTCGTTGATCACGTAGGCGAAGAAGCCATCGACCTCGCCGTCGATCAGTGGGGAGGGGTCGTATTCGACGGGCACCACCGTGACGGTGGACGGATCCACGCCGTTGACCTCCATGAACGCTTCGAAGAGCGCCTCGTTGCCGCCCTGCTGCACACCGATGGTCATCCCCTCGAGGTCCTCGGGGGTCTCGATGTTGGCCTCGTCAGCCAGGGAGAGGATGGTGAAGGGGTTGTGCTGGTACTTGGCCCCCACAATCTTCAGCGGTGCGCCCTCTTCAGCGATGATCTCGCCGGTGGCCACGGCGTTGGAGGTGCCGAATTCAGCCTCTCCCGAGGCGACCATGTTCTCGATGGGGCCGGGTCCGGGGACGAATTCCACGGAGCTGAAGCCGTGGTCGGCGTAGTATCCGTTCTCCTGGGCGAAGAACTCGCCGGCGAACTCCGCATTCTCGATCCAGGACAGGGCGATGCTGATATCCCCGTGGTCGGCGTCGGAGCCCTCGGCATCCCCGCCTCCGCCGTTGCCGCCGTCGTCGTTTCCGCACGCTGTCAGCGCCAGGGCTGCAACGGCGCCGACTCCGGCCAGCTTCATCACAATGCGGCGGGTTTCTTCAGTGCTACTCATGGTGGTTCTCCGTTTCCTCAGTGGTGTCGAGTGGTGGTGCTAGAGGGTTCTCGGGGGGGGTGTCACAGCGGAGTGTCGGTCTGGGATCTATCTGTCATGCGTTCAGCCCCTGGATGGCCGCAGCCGCAGCCGCGTGGCGGGTCAGAACGTCCTCGAGGCCGCTCAGGCGCAGTTCCGAGGCGTCGATCAGCTGGGCTCCGGCCACGAAGCTGTGCCAGGGCCGGGCCGGGCCTGAGCGCAGCCAGCTCTCCACCGGATCGGTCTGGGCGCCTGCCAGCGCCAGCGGCGCGGACTCCCACACGACGACGTCGGCACACGCACCCGGGTTCAGGTGACCCAGTTCGTCGTCCCAGCCGAGGTTTGCGGCCGAGCCGAGAGTGGCCATATTCAGGGCATCACGGGCGGACATGGAAGCGGGGCCGTGCTGGTACCGGCCCAGCAGCAGTGCCCCGCGCGTCTCGAGCCAGAGGTTCGCAGAATCGGAGGATGAGGATCCGTCGCAGCCGATGCCTACGGGCATCCCCAGGGCGCGCAGCGCCTGAGCATCGGCGGTGTCACCGGCAAGGATCATGTTCGAGCTGGGACACTGCGTGGCTGAGACGCCGGCAGCCGCCAGGCGCTGGTTCTCCGCCTGGGAGCCGTAGACGTAGTGCGCCACCCAGGAACGCGAGGTGGCCCACCCACAGTCCTCGAAGTACTCCACCGGGCGGCGTCCGTAGACCTCGAGCGCATAGGTGTCCTCGTCCTTGTCCTCGGCGAGGTGGGTATGCAAGCGCACGTCGAAGCGTTCGGCGAGCTCGGCGGTGGCGCGCATGATGGACTCGGTGACCGAGAACATCGAGCACGGAGCCAACGCGACGCGGGTCATCGCCCCTGGCGCGGGGTCGTGGTAGGTCTCGATGAGGCGCTGGGAATCGGCCAGAATCGTCTCCTCGTCCTGCACCACCTCCTTGGGCGGCAGTCCGCCGTCCTCCACCGAACGGGTCATGGATCCGCGGTTGGCCATGAAACGGAAGCCGATCTCGCCGGTGGCGGCGATCTGGGCGTCGATGAGTCGGGGCTTGGGGTGGACGTACATGTGGTCCGAACTGGTGGTGCACCCGCCCAGGAGCAGCTCAGCAGCGGCTACGTAGGTGGAGAGGTAGACCGATTCCTCATCCAGCGCCGCCCACCGGGGATACAGGGTGGTCAGCCACTGGAAGAGGGTGCCGTTGACCGCAGGGGCGTAGGCCCGGGTCAGGTTCTGGTACATGTGGTGATGGGTATTGATGAGCCCGGGTGTGACGAGCCGCCCGCCAGCGTCGATCACCCGTGCGGCCTCCGGCGGGGTTTGCGCTGAGGTGCCCACCGAATGCACCCGGCCGTGCTGAATGGCCAGCCAGCCGTCCTCGATCTCACGCCCGGCCTGCTGGGCAGCCTCGATGTCGATCAGCCCCTCCGCGCGCTCGCTTGCCGTCGCCGAGCGCGACTCCAGCACGAGATACGCGTGGGTGATGAGCGTATCGACAACCGGCATGGGGCCTCCTGTGCGGCGGGGTCAACAATGAGCTGTTGCGGGTGCCATCACGGTATGGAACGGATGTTTCACCCAGTACGCAGCCTTGTTACGTGCACGTTAAGGAGCATTCTTGTCATCTGCGTGTAACGCGAACCGCTTACGCTGACGGCGACTGCAACGAACGTTTCAGACTGGACGGAGGAGCGACATGCTGGATCGTCTCGCCGCCTACGCGCGCTGCCTCGATGACCCCGAGCGCTGGGCCGTGGCCACCATCGTGGGCATCTCGGGCTCCAGCCCGTCGCCGGTGGGCACCTCCATGGCGGTCTCCGAAGACTTGGAGATCATCGGCTCCCTCAGCGGCGGTTGCGTGGAAGCCGCCGTCGCCGCGCGGTGCCAACAGGCCCTGGAGGACGGCGCCTCCTTCCTCGACGTCTTCGGGCCCGACGGGAAGCGGCTCGGTGAGATCGCGCTGACCTGCGGCGGACGCATCGAGGTGCTTATCCAGCCGCTGCCCGTTCTCGCCGAGGGCATCGAGGGCGGACTTCCCCGGCTCCGCCAGCTGGCGCGGACCGCCGCGGACCGGCGTCGTCCTGAGCTTAGGTGGCGGCGCACCGCCCATACCCTCGGCGAGCAGGACATGCCCGACGGCGCCTGGTTGCAGGAGATTCCCCAGCCCCAGCGTCTGGTCATCGAGGAGTCCCTTCCGCCTGTACCCCGGCTAATCCTCAGCGGGGTGCACGACGTCTCGGTGCACCTGGCGCAGCTGGCGCTAGGCGCGGGCTGGCGCGTGGACATGGTCGACATCCGCCCGGCGTTCGCCACGCCTGCCAGAGTTCCCGAGGGCGTGGAGCTGAGCGTAGGCCATCCCGAAACCGTGGTCACCGAACTCCTGAACGAGCCGGCGGCCAGCTGGACCGCGGCGGTGGTCATGACCCATCACCCTGATCTGGATGTGCCCGTGCTGCATGCCGGGCTCAGCACACCCTCCGATCGGCTGCATCTGCTGGGGGCTATGGGCTCGCGGCGCGCCCAGGCCCGCCGCGATGCTGCACTGGCTGAGCTGGGGCATACCGCGGAGGACCGGGCGCGGATCGTCTCGCCCCTGGGCCTCGACTTGGCCGCCGCCACACCCGCGGAGACCGCCGTGTCCATGTTCGCCGAGCTCATCGCGACCAAGAACGCACCCACCCGGACGGGAGAGCCTGAGGCTACCGCGCCGGGGGCTGGCGAACCCGGCACACCCCTGCGCCTGCTGACGGGACCGATCAGCCGCCGGCCTCGCACGCAGTCGCTGACCGCGGTCCGCCGGATGCCTCAGCACGGGGCGCATCAGAAGAAAGTGAGCCTGCGCTGATGGATATCACCAGCGTCAACGACGTCGTCACCACCTGCGACCCCGCAGCCTTTCGTCCCGGGGACGTCTGGCTGGCCGGCGGCACAGTGCTCTACTCCTACGGGCACGACTTCACCACCGACAGGCCGCAGCGGCTGCTGGATCTTGCCGCCGCTGACTGGGCCCCGCTGACCTGGCACGGCGGTGACGAGCCGCCGGGAACCGGAGCGTCCGCGGTAACGGAGGCATCAGCCTTCCGGGGACTGGAGATCGCTGCGACCTGCACGATTGCCGAGTTCTTCGCCGCCGCGGAGACCCTGCCGGTGCACACCGCCCAGCTCCCGGGCGTGGAGCTCATGCGTCCGGCTGCGGAAGCCTTCGTCGCCTCCTGGAAAGTGTGGAACCTCTCGACTGTGGGTGGGAATGTGGCCACTGCGCTGCCGGCTGGTCCCATGACCTCCTGGCTGAGCGGCATGGACGCCACAGCGCTGATCCTCAGCCCCGACGGCGGCGAGCGCCACGTCCCGGTCGCCGAGCTGGTGACCGGCGTCGGTGCCACTGCTCTGCGGCCGGGAGACCTCATCCGCGCGTTCTTTGTGCCGGAGTCCGCTCTGCAGCGCCCTACGGTCATGGCGCGGGAGTCCCTGACCCGCTACGGACGCTCGGCGGCCCTGCTGCTGGCCTCCCGCACCGCATCGGGTATCCGGCTGACGGTCACCGCCAGCACCATACGCCCGGTCATCCTCCAGCTGCACCCGGAGATCACCTCCCAGGGGGTCAGCGCGGCCCTCCAGGAGGTCATCGCTGACGCCATGTGGGTCGACGACGTCCACGGCGACCCCCGCTGGCGCGAACAGGTCACCCACCGCCTGGCCCGGGAGCTCGTGGCAGAGTGGAGCTGCAGCGCGTCCTCACGCGACGACGATTCTTCGGTCATCGATTCCCCCGTCGAAGACTGCGTGGTCACCGAACCTCCGGTCTTCCCCGCCCCGACGGTCCGCGAGCAGGACAGCCCAGAGGGGCCGGGCAGTGCCGAGCGATCGAACAGCGCAGGGACCCGGAACGACGTCGTCGTCGACGGTGTGACCCATGCCCTGGAGCACGCACCGGGCCAGTGTCTGCGCACCTGGTTGCGCGAGACCGGAGCCCATGCCGTCAAACGCGGCTGCGATGCCGGCGACTGCGGGGCCTGTACTGTCCATATCACTCGCGAGGGCGCATCCGAGCCCACCGCGGTGCACTCCTGCATCACCCCTGCCCAACGGGCCGCGGGCGCGGAGATCACCACACTGCGCGGGCTCAGCCCCGAAGCCACACAGCTCATGACCTCCGGCACCACGGCATCAGAGACTGGGCGCCCCGACCTCGCGACCCTGCGCGAGACACTGCATCCCACTCAGCGTGATTTCCTCGAGGGCCACGGCTTCCAGTGTGGTTTCTGCACCGCCGGCTTCATCATGACCGCCACATCCGGCGGCCCCTACGCCGCCTCGGATCAGGACAAGGCGGCCCCCGGGAAGGTCGGCAGTGAACAGCAGGACCGGCGGTTCAAGGGCAACCTGTGCCGCTGCACCGGCTATTGCTCCATCAAGGACTCCCTGGCTGGCACCGCACGAGTGAGCGCGGACCACTCCCCCGGCGCCAGCCCCATGCCTCCCGCGGGCCCTGCCGTGGTGACGGGCACCGTGGACTACAGCATGGATTCGCCGGTGCTACCCCCACCACATCAGCCTGAGACCGAGGATGATCCCCGCTTTCCACAGGAAGCGCCGCTGCACATGGTGCTGGTGCGCTCGCCCCACGCTCACGCGCGGATCCGCGGCATGGATGCCTCCCGTGCTCTGGCGGCCCCCGGTGTGGTCGCGGTGCTGACACCGCAGGACTCACCTGCGGTGCGCTACTCCAGCGCTCAGCACGAGCTGGTCGGGGATGATCCGGCCGATACACGCCTGCTGGACACCGTGGTGCGGCACCGCGGTCAGCGCGTGGCGGCAGTCATTGCCGAGTCCCGCCGAGAGGCCGCCCGCGCCGCGGAGCTGGTGGAGGTCGACTTCGAGGTGCTGCCCGCAGTCTTTGACCCTGCCGAAGCGCTGGGCCCGCAGGCACCTGTGCTGCACCCTGAAGACGACCTGCCGCGTACCGATGCGTTGGACAGTGTCTACTTCCCACCCCTGGACCCGGCGGGCAATCAGCTGGCCGCCATGGACGCTGAGCAGGGCAATGCGGGAACGGCCCTGGCGTCGTCGTCGCACACCTACCGCGGTGAGTTCAGCACCCACCGCACCTCGCACGTGGCGTTAGAGACCCACGGGTGCATCGGATGGATCGATCACCGGGGCCGCTACACCTTCCGCTCTTCCACGCAGGTGCCCTTCCTGGCCAAGCGCACCCTGCGACGCATCTTCGGAATCAGCGAGGAGGCGCTGCGGGTCTTCGCCCCGCGGGTGGGGGGCGGCTTCGGCTCCAAGCAGGAGGTGCTCACTGAGGACATTGTGCTGCTGGGGCTGCAGGTGCTGGCCTCCCGGGGTATCCGCCGTCCGATCCAGTTGGAGCTGACGCGCAGCGAGGCACTGAGCGCCACCACCACGCGGCATCCCTTCCGGATCACCGTGGAGGTCGGCGCGGACCACGAGGGCACCCTGACCGCACAGTCGCTGCAGGTGCTCTCCGACACCGGGGCCTACGGCAACCACGGACCGGGTGTGATGTTCCATTCCTGCACCGAGTCTATGCAGATGTACTCCGCTCCGCATAAGAAAGTCAACGCCCAGGTGGTCTACACCAATAACCCGCCTTCGGGCGCGTTCCGCGGCTACGGGCTCTCCCAGACCATCTTCGCGGTGGACTCTGCGATGGATGAGCTGGCCCGAACCCTGGGCATGGATCCACTGGAGTTCAAAGCCCGCAACACGGTGAAGTACCAGGAGCCGCTGTTCGGTGCGGAGCACGACGACGTCATCGTCGACTCCCGCGGACTCACCCAGTGCCTGGAGCTGCTGGGGCAGCAGCTGCGCACCGAACCGCTGAGCCCAGTTGAACTGGCCCAGTGCGAGGCCAGGCTTCGGGAGGAGCGGCACGGGATGGCATGCGATTCTCTTGGCGACTGGGCACTCGGGATCGGTACCGCGGTGGCGATGATCGATACGGTGCCGCCCAACGGGCATCACTCCCACGCGAGCATCCGTCCGCTGGGCGAGGGTCGGTTTGAGCTGAAGGTGGGCACCGCGGAGTTCGGCAACGGCACCTCCACGGTACACCGTCAGGTAGTCGCCCAGGTGCTGGGCACCGATGTGGAGAACATCGTGCTGCGCCAGGCGGACACGGCCCTGGTCTCTCACGACACTGGGGCGTTCGCCTCCACCGGCATCACCGTGGCCGTCAAGGCCGCCCACGCGGCGGCGGAGGATCTGCGCGAGAAGCTGGCAGCGCTGGGGCCCGGCGAGGATCCCATGCGCCTGGTGGGCACCGGATCGTGGGGCGGGACCCCGCGGACCGCGGCCTTCAACGTCCAGGGCTTCCGGATCGCGGTGGATCGCCTCAGCGGCACCCTGGTGATCCTGCAGTCCGTGCAGACAGTTGACGCCGGCACGGTGCTCAATGAGGCACAGCTGCGCGGGCAGATCGAGGGTGGGGTGGCGCAGGGCATCGGTGCCGCGCTGTTTGAGGAGACCGTGCTGGACGGACAGGGACGGGTCCTCAGCGATATCCTGCGCAACTACCACATCCCTCAGATGGCCGATGTGCCGCAGACCGAGGTGTACTTTGTGCCCACCACGGATCCGCTGGGTCCCCTGGGGGCACGGTCCATGTCTGAGGCGCCATTCAACCCGGTGGCCCCGGCGCTGGGCAACGCGATCCGGGATGCCGTGGGCATCCGCCTGACCCAGACTCCCTTCAGCAAGGACCGGATCGCGCTGGCCCTGCAGGGTCAGAGCGCGGCCTGAACCCTTGCCTGCTCGCGCACAGCGCTGGTGTTCTTGATTCCGGCCCGGGAGCCGGCGAGCTTGGCCCTGATGTGCTCATGCACGGTGACCGGCTCATAGAGGGGCGCGCTGCTGGCCTCCACGGTGCCCGGCAGGGTCTCGATGACGGCATCAGCATCCCAGTCATGGAAGAAGGCTGCAGACCGACGTCGCTTGATCTGCCCATTCACTACCGGGGGCTTAACGCGGTGCAGGGTAGACATCCACTGGTCATTCGTCACTCTGGCCGCGATGTCTCCGAGGTTGACCAGGAGGGCGTTGTCGGCAGGCATCACATCATGCCAGCGCCCCTGAGTATCCAGGACCTGCAGGCCCTCCACCTGGTCGGCCCACAGCACAGTGACAAAGCCGAAGTCCGTGTGCTCGCCCATGCCGGTGAGTTCGGCGCCGAGTTCGATTTCCCCTGGCGGCAGCGCGTAGTTATTCATCCGCAGCACATTGATGGGGTGCTGACTCTTGGCGCGGAAGAGTTCCTGCTCCACCCCCAGCGCATCGGCAAAGGCGTCCTGAAGGTTCAGCGCCACGCGGCGCGCCTCGGCAAAGTATGCCTCGACCTTCTCCCGGAACCCCTCCGTGACGGGCCACGTGTTCTCGGCGTAATCTCCGGTGGACGGGGTGAAGCCCTCGTAGTCCGAGGCCCCCGCGCCCACGTTGTAGGCCTCGAAGAAGTCGTTCATCCGGCTGACCGGATCCACACCGAGGCTGAAGCTCAGCGATTCGGTCTTCGGCGGGGAGTAGCCCCGGTTCTCCTTGGCCGGCCGTTTGTACTCCTTCTTGGCCTCCAGCGGACCGGCGAAAAAGTCATCCATCGCCTGCATGAGACCCGCAAAACGCTCGGCGGGGATGCCGTGCCCGGTGATCTGAATGAACCCGACGGTCCGGCAAGCATGGTCCAGTGCAGCAGCAGCTTCGGCCTTCTCTTCCGGGGAACCGCCGGTGACATAGGCCGCGATGTCCACGACGGGAACACTGAACGGCGCCTGGTGCGACGATGCGTGATGAAGCGATGCTGGGGTCTGTGATGAGCTATCCATAAGGCGATAATACTGAGCTATCGGAGATAACTGGTTACTATCATGTTGCCGCTTGGTAAAGGATGTCTGCCCGGGCTCATGGTCTGCGTACGTCACCGGTCCGGCGCATGGACTAACAGAATGCGGGCAGGTGTGTCCCCCCTGAGCACCCACACGTTCCGGAAAGCCCCCGGATATTCCAGCGCATCCAAGGGGCCCAGATCCCAGTCCCCCTGCCCCTGGATCCTCACCGTCACCTCGCCCTGAAGCACGTAGACCACTAACATCCCATCGGACTGATACCAATCGCCCATGTCGTCACCGGGGTTGATGGTGTACTCCGAGATTGCCACCGGTGCGCTCGCCCCGGTAAGCACACGCCCCCAGCCCGCATTGGCCGCTTCTGAAACCCGCACCTTCTCCCCACCTCCAGCAGGAATGAGGCGCACAGGCGAGGCCTCCTGACTGACCGGCAGCAGGTCAGCAGCCGAAAGCCCCAGGCCTCCAGCCAGCCGGTACAGGGTCAGCAGGGAGGGCATAGTCCGGCCCTTCTCAATCTGGCTGAGAAACGGCTGGCTGATCCCCGCGGCCTGGGCCAAGGCGCGCATCGACAGCTTCTGACGGGCGCGGGCCTCAGCAATGGCCCGGCCCAGTGCATGGGCGATTCCGGCGTCGTCGTGAATCTCCCCCGCAGAAGTGACTGAAGCGGCATCGGCAGGTACGGCAACGTCAGGTTCCATCTGCCCGAGTATAGGACCGTCTTACGCCACGTGACGCCCGGAGAAGTTCCCTCTCCCCAGCTCTAGGGCCGCTACATAGACTTGTGCCATGGATCACCACGCACCCGTCACGCCAAGAGTTCCGCAGGTCCCTCCACCTGAAACTGGACCGGTAGAGGATCCCACATTGACCAACCGGCCGGCCCGCACCGAGGAAGCCGACCGGCTGATGGGCCTGGTCATCGAGCACATCCTCGCCCACGGCATCCACGACCTCACGCTCAACGGATTAGCCAAGGCCGTCGGCTCCAATAATCGGATGTTGCTCTATTACTTCGAATCCAAGGAGAATCTCATCTCCCAGGCCATCTCGGAGGCATTCCAGGGGCTTCCCACCTTGAATACTCTGCTGCCGCGGCTCTATGAGCAGGGCGACCTGCGCGCTCAGCTGCAGGAGGGCTGGCGCACCCTCCGCGCCGAGGAGAACCGCCAGTACATCATCCTGTTCTTCGAGATGTTCGCCGTCGCAGTGCGCGCACCCCAGCGGCACCACGAATACCTGCAGACCCTGCGGGACTACTGGACCAACGCCATCTGGAGTGCCTTCATCCATCACGGCTGGGAGAGCGAGAACGCCTACTGCGCCACCATGCGTCTGCTCTCCCTGTGGCGCGGACTGCAGTTCCAATGGCTGGCCGGCTTCGACGTGGAGCTGGTGGATGAGGTCCACGACGCCGGGATCGAAACGATCCTGGAAGGCCCCCGCTAGGAGCTCTTCAGGAAATCACCGTCACGAGGAAGGCCCTTAGAGTGACCGAGTCCGAGCTCGGCACCCTAAGGGCCTTCTTGGTGCTAGCGAATCAGACCAGGTGGTGGCCCTGACCCAGACGCGCGCCGGGCTTCTCGGTGATGCGCTCACGCAGCGTCGAGCCTCCGGCCAGTTCCGGGATGCGTCCGCGCTCGCGCAGGATCGGCATCACCAGCTGCCCGAAGGCCTCGGCGTCACGCGGAGCGAAGACAGGCTCAAGGAGGAACCCGTCGAGATCGGTCTCCTCGATCAGCGCTTCGATCTGATCGGCCACCTGTTCACCGCTTCCGGTGACGCGGAACCCGCGAGTGCCCTTGCCCTTGAGATCGTCCAGAATCTCGCGCACCGTCGGCGCCGGAGCGCCGTTCTTGCCCAGGAAGCGTTCGATGTTGCTGGTGCCCATCTGGCCCACCACACCGTCGTTATTCTCCAGCACCTGGTGCAGCGTCTTCTCCGGATCCAGGGCCAGCAGATCAATGCCGGTGTTGCCGGCATAGAGAGTCGCAACGATCTCATCGGTCTGCATCGCGTCGAACTCAGCCTGCAGCTGCCGGGCCTTCTCCTCGGTCTCGGCGACGAAGACCGTGAGTCCGGCCATGATCTTCAGCGCTGAGCCGTCGCGGCCCTGTTCCTCGGCCTTGGCGCGAATATCCGCCACATTGGACGCGGTGTGCGCCGGGGTGGTGCCCTGAACGAAGACGCATTCGGCGTGCTTGGCCGCGAAGGCCCGCCCTTTGGGCGAGGTCCCGGCCTGGAAGATCACCGGGGTGCGCTGCGGGGTCGGCGGGGCGGTGAAGTAACCCTCGGAACGGTAGTGCTCACCCTCGTAGGTCACCTGGTGGATGCCCTCTCGGCGGGCAAAGACGCCGGTCTCTTTATCAGCCACCAGGGCGTCGTCGTCCCAGCTCTTCTCCCAGAAGTGCGCCGCGAGCTCCACGTATTCGGCCGCCATGTCATAGCGCTTGTCGTGGGCGGTCATCTGGGACTGGCCGAGCACCTTGGCCACGGCGTTCTGCGAGGCTCCGGTGACCACGTTCCACCCGATGCGACCGCCGGTGAGCTGGTCCAGGGTGGAGTAGCGGCGGGCCAGCTGGACCGGGTGATCCATTCCGGTGCTGGCGGTCACCACGAAGCCGAGCGTCGAGGTGTGCTGCGCCAGCACCGGAATGATCAGTGACGGGTCGTAGCCTCCGAAGTTGATGCCGTGGCGCACCGCCACCTCGGAGAGGTCCTCGCCGACCATCGGGTAGCCGTACCCGTCGGCGAAGAAGAGGAAGTCGAAGCCTGCCTTCTCGAGGATCTTTGCTGTTCTGATCCAGTGCTGGGGATCAGCGAAGTTGATCTGGTCACTCAGCGGGTGGGCCCAGCTGAAGGTGCCGCCCACCTGGGTGGAAAAGACCTCGAACACTCCAAAGTGCAGCTTCTTCAATGCTTCCTCTCAGTCAGTGATTCTTCACAGGCTAGGCCGGCGACGACGCCAGCCAAGCGTCAATATCTGTGCGCGCCTTGGTCTTAACCGCCTCGGGTGCCAGCGTGCATTCGATCGAGCTGAGGGCACAGGCGGCCAGCTGCTCGTCCGTGAGCCCGATCGTGTGCCGGGCCAGCTCGTACTCCTGGAGGATGTTGGGTCCGAACAGAATCGGGTCATCCGCGTTGATGGAGCAGCGCACCCCGGCTTCGAGCAGGACCTTGATGGGGTGCTGGGAGAGATCCTCCACCACATCGAGCAGCTGGTTCGAGGTCGGACAGATGTCTAAGCAGATCTCGCGCTCCACGAGCTGGGCGACGAGCTGCTCATCGGTCACGGCGGTCACCCCGTGCAGCACCCGGTCGGCTTTCAGCACGTCGATGGCTTCCCAGACGGATTCCGGCCCCACGAGCTCTCCGGCGTGCGGGGTGGACTGCAGACCGGCGGCCTTGGCAATGGCGAAGGGCTCTTCGAACCAGCGGCACGGGTGGTCCCGCTCATCGTTGGCCAGGCCGTAGGAGACCACTCCCTGGCCGGCGCGCTCCGCGGCGATCTCTGCCAGCACCATGGCGTCGGAAACCGGCCCCTGGCGATCGGTGGTGACCATGAGGCCCACGGCCACGCCGTACTTTTCGCCTGCCGCTGCGGCATATCCGCGCATGGCGTCCAGCGCTGCCATCGGCGATCCGTAGGTGTCGACGTAGAACAGCGGGGCCACGCCGGCCTCCAGGTAGACGCACCCGTCATTGGCAGCGTCCTCGGCTGCTTCGAAGAAGAGCCTCTCGAGGTTCTCAGGCTCCCGCAGCACTGCCAGGAGACCCCGGTAGGTTTCGCTGAAGGCGGTGAATCCGGTGAAGGCTCCCACGGTGGGCGGGAGCTCCACCCCCATCTGGTCGGCCAGCTCACGCAGCGTCTCGCTGCGCATGCCAGCTTCCAGATGGAGGTGGAGGTGACCCTTGGGCAGCGCCTTCAGGTCACGGCCCGTGGTGGCCTGTGAGGGCTCACTCGGCATATGCGGCCTCAAGGAAGGTCATGTCGACGACGTCCTCGGGGTTGGGCAGCTCGCCCTCGATCATTTCAGCGATCTCAAAGCCCTCGTAGACCTCGCCGCCCCAGCGCTCGGTGTCGATGTAGAAGAGCTCGTCATCGGCGAGCGGGCCGCGCACGAACGGGATCTGAATCTCGTTCTCGCGGATCTGCTGCTCCAGGTCAAGGTCGAGGTCAGCGCCATAGACATCGACAGCGAGGTTGGCTGCGACTTCCGGGTCCTCTTCATTCTCCAGCCAGCCGCGGGCCGAGGCGCGCAGAAAGCCTTCCATCTCCTCGGACATCTCCTCGAGGGTGTCCCCGTTGGCGTAGATGAGGCAGCCGTACTGGGGCAGGCCCAGGTCGGCGTAGGTGGTCACGACGTAGTCGTCCTCCGTCATGCCGTACTGCTGCTCCAGCATGATGGGCTGGTTGGTGGCGTAGACGGTGAGTGCGTCGCCGTCGCCGTTGACCAGCGGGTCGGCGTCGTAGCCGGCGGAGACGAAGTTGTAGTCGGGTTCCATGCCGGCGGCGCCGAAGACTCCGTCGAGCATGGGCCGGGTGCCCTCCTGACCCAGGATGGTGGCGCCCTGGAGGTCCTCGGCGGACTCCATCGGGTTCTCGGCCAGAGAGAGGATAGCTCCGGGGGTGTCGTAGAACATGGAGCCGATGGCCACGAAGTCCTCACCGTTGACGACGTCCTGCAGCCAGTTCGGCATGGAGGGCTCCACGCCGATGTGTGCCTGTCCGGAGCTGACGTTCTGCATGGTGGAGGCGGCGTTGGGTCCGCCCTGGATCCAGTTGATGTCCAGGCATTCCTCGGCGTAGTAGCCGTTCTGCTCGGCGATGTAGAAGCCGGCCCACTCCACGTTCATGATCCAGCCCAGGGAGACGTCCAGCTGGGTGATCTCATCGCACTCGGCTGCCGCGGCCTGGGCCTCTTCGGTATCGACGCTGACGTTGTCGACGGTGTGACCGCCGCCGTTGTCGTCATCGCCTCCGCAGGCGGTCAGCAGAGCAAGGGAGCCGACGGAGCCTGCTGCAAGCAGCTTTTTCCACAGGCGAGGGTCAGTTGTCTCAGTCATTGAGTTTTCCTCTCATCACAGGTGCGAGTAACGCTCTTCGATTCTTGCAGAGCGGGTGTGAACCAGGGGTTACGTCACGCGGTCGGTGACCCGGCGCTCCAGCCAGCGCGCCGACAGGAAGATGGCCACCGAGAGCACGGTGGCGATCACTGCGGTGCCCCACGCCAGGTCCCACTGCCGGTAACTGCGCGCCTCGGCGAACAGCGCCCCCAGGCCGTTCTGGCCGATGAGGAATTCGGTCAGGATGGCGGCCATCACCGCAATGGGCGCGGTGATGCGCACCGAGATCATGAGGTTGGGCACCGAGTGCAGCAAGCCCAGTCGCAGCAGCAGCTGAGGCTTGCCGGCGCCCATGACCGCGAACAGGTCCCGGCCGGCCGCGGGGATGGAGGACAGCCCGGAAAGCACGAAGACGAAGGAGGGGAAGAACGTGATCACCACGATGGAGACGAACACGGCCTTGTCGTCATAGCCGACCAGCCGGGCGATGATCGGGATCAGGGCGCTGATGGGTACCGACCGCAGGATCAGCGCCGCGGGGGTGACCACACCCGAAAGCGCTGCCGACCACCACACGAGGATGGCGCAGACGGTGCCGACCGCGGTGCCCACCACCAGTCCGCCCAGGGACATCAGGGCGGTGAACAGGGTGTCGGAGGCGTACTGGTCGGGCTGGGTGATCACATCGGAGATCGCGGCCCAGGGACGGGGAGCGATGAGCGCCGAGTAGTCGTTGATCACCACCCACAGGTCCCAGGCGATGAGCACCAGGGCCAGGGGCCACAGGTGCAGGATGTTGATGCCCAGCCAGCTGAGCCATCCGGTGGCTCCGCGGGTCTTGGTCTCCGGGGGTGCGGGAGTGCCGGGTACCGTCGTGCTCATGTGAACCTCCGTGCGGTGCCGCGCTGCACGGCGATGAAGACGAAGTAGGCGATCAGCGCCATGAGTGTCGCGGTCAGCGCCACGGCCCAGAGCTGGGGAACGTTGCCCGAATGGGCGGCGGCCACGATCATCATGCCCAGTCCGCCGCTGGCCCCGAACCACTCACCGATGGTGGCGCCCAGGACCGCGGTGGGGGCGGCCAACACGAGCCCGTCGATGATAGAGGGAGTCGCCTGCGGCAGCTCCAGCCGCAGGAGGCGGCGGAACCGGTTGGCGCCGAAGACGGAGAAGACGTCCTGGTGGGTGCGCGAGGCATTGGCCAGGCCCGATGTGGTAGCCACGAAGACCACGAAGCCCACACCCATCGCGGCCACGACGGCGGGAGCCCCGTCCGCGCCCACAGTGGTCACAAACAGGGGGGCCAGTGCCACCAGGGGCACCGCGTTGACAATGGCGGCGAAGCGGTCGAGTCCCGGGCGCAGAATAGGCACCAGCACAGAGACGGCTCCAGCGAGCACGGCGAGCACCGTGCCCACCACGAGACCCCGTACGGAGGACTCGAGGGTGACCAGGGTGTTGCGCCATAGGATCTGGCGGCGGTTCTCCTCTTCCAAGTAGCCGACGACGTCGACGAGGGAAGGCCAGTGCGTGGAGATGCCCAGACGGGCCACGATTTCCACAAAGGCCAGCAGGAGCAGCACTCCGCCGATCATGTAGCCGGCGTTGGTGAAGCGGCGAGCAGTGGTCATGGTGTGCGCCGGTCCCCTCAGGCCGTCTCAAAGGGGGTGGGCGCGTCCAGCATGGCGGTGAGCGTGTCCACCATGGCGTGGAACTTCTCAGTGCGGGTCACCGTCGTATCGCGCGGGCGCGGCAGATCCACATTCTCGATGTGGTGGATGGTGCCTGGGCGCCCGGTCATCACCACAACGCGGTCGGCAAGAATCAGCGCCTCGTCCACGTCGTGGGTCACCAGCACGGTAGTGATGCGCTCCTGGGCCCAGATACGAGCCAGCTCGGAGTTCATCTTGCGGCGGGTCACAGCATCGAGCGCACCGAAGGGCTCATCCAGCAGCAGCAGGGCGGGGTTCAGCGCCAGGGCGCGGGCGATGGCCACTCGCTGGCGCATGCCCCCGGAGAGCTGCTTGGGCCGGGAGTTCTCAAAGCCCTTCAGGCCCACCAGCTCGATGAGGCTGTTCACGCGGTCGGCGTCGACCTTGCGTCCGGATACTCTGAAGGGCAGAGCAATGTTGGAGTACACGGAGGACCAGGGCAGCAAGGCGTGCTCCTGGAAGGCCACGCCTAGCTGGTGCTTCTTAGCCAGCTGCTTGGGCTCGGAGCCGAAGATCTCCACCTGTCCCTCGCTGGGCTCCTCCAAACCGGCGAGAAGGCGCAGCACGGTGGACTTGCCGCAACCGGAGGGGCCGATGATGGCGACGAACTCGCCCTCGGCGATGTCGACGCCGATGTCCTTAAGCGCTTGGAGCGTCTTGCCGCGGCCGGCGTTGAAGCGCTTCTGAACTCCGGCGAGCGTGACGGCGGATGTGCCGCTCTGCCCTGCCTCGACTGGGGTGGCCACCTGATCAGTCATTGACTTAAAACCTCATCCCGGGCGCGTCAGTCACGACGCCTGCCCTGCAAGTGAACTGGCAAGTTCAGAACTATAGGCTACGGTGATTTCGCCGGTGTAACGACGCAGATCATCAAGGGTATCGACATCGATGATTTGGGCACAATCACTGATGTCAACGGGGGCGACCCGCGCAGCGTTCTCGCGCAGGTAGGCGCGAGCGCCGGAGTCTCCCACCGCCGCTCCGGCGGCTCGAAGAGCATCTTTCACCTCGAAGACTACCGGGTGAGTGGGCGTCTTTTCGATGACTCCGCGAGTGATGGAGGGCTGATCCGGTCCCCTCGCGGAGGCACGGAGGCCCGTCCGGGAGGCGCCCATGTGGGCCTGCAGGACCCGCCGCAGGGCCTGGGAGCTGATGCCGGGCTGATCCGCCAGCAGCACCGCGACCTCCCGTGCGCCCAGGCAGGCGGCCTGCTGCACTCCGGCGCGGAATGAGGCGCTGAGTCCTGTGCTCCACTGCGCGGCGGTCACGATGTGATCCTGCCTCAGCGGCGCGATGCCCCGGCGCGCGGCTTCGATGGCAAGTGCGGCGGATACCTCGTCTGCACGGTGTCCGAGGACCAGCAGCGGGCAGGTGCCGGCCGCGCGCGCGGTCTGCACAGCCCGCAGCGCCAGAGAGCGGCCGCCCACCTGCAGCAGGGCCTTACCGCGAGGATGGCGTGGTGCGGCAATCCCGGCGGCCCGAGCGGAGTCGGCGAGCCTCTTCCCGGCGCCCGCGGCGAGGACAACGGTCACCACCCGGTTGCTCATATCCATCGATAACTTAGGGGCTGAGGGGACCAGCGCCCCGGGAGGCAGCGTCTCCCAGCGCCGCCAGTCGCGGGCCCAGCGCATAGCTGCGATCGTGCAGCTGAGCCACATAGCCGTGGGCGATCATGGTGCGCAGCAGCCGGTGCGCGGTGGCCGCCGGCAGCTGCGTGGCCGCGGCGATCTCGCTCAGCGGCACCGCGCTCTCCCGCGCCGCGAGCACCTCCAGGATCTCGAAGGCGCGGTCTACCGACTGCACGCCGCTGCTGCGCCGGGCTCCTGCGCGCTGGCCGGGACTCGCAGCGGCCTCCGAGGACGTCGGCACCAACGCGCTCACGACCGGCTCACCGGCCCGGCAGCCGCCTTCTGCTCCAGGCCACCCACAGACGCGGCGGCCCCCGGACGCATGATCAGGTCTCCCACGGGCGCCAGGGGCGAGGAGGAGTCCAGTGCTGTGAACAGCTCAGTGCCTGCCAGCACCGAGCCCACCACGGTGCCGCTGATCTCGTGCCCCTCATAGGCGGAGACGGGATTCTTGTGCGCCAGGCCTGACGCGGAGACCACGTGGGCCTCGGCAGGATCGTAGAACAGGAAATCGGCCCGCCGGCCGACGGCGATCTCGCCGCGGTCATCCAGTCCCACCAGCGCGGCGGTTCCCCCGGACATCCAACGGCTGACATCTTCGATCCCGACCCCCCGACGGCGAGCTTCGGAGGCGACGGCGGCGAAGCCGACTTGCAGCCCGGAGATACCTCCCCAGGCCCGACTGAGATCGGGGGCTCCCCGGTACTTCTCCTCCGCTGTGGAGGGCGAGTGGTCAGAGACGATCACATCGATCAGCCCTTCCTGCAGACCCTGCCAGAGCGCATCGCGATTGCCGGCGTCACGGATGGGCGGGCAGCACTTGAACTCAGCCGCACCGTCGGGGATTCTCTCGGCTTCGAAGCACAAGTAGTGGGGGCAGGTCTCCACGGTCAGGGGCAGACCCTCATCCTTGGCCTCCCTGATGAGGTCCAGGGCCGCCGCGGAGGCCAGGTGAAGGATGTGGGTGCGGCAGCCGGTCTCACGCACCGCCTCCAGCAGGCCTCTGATCGCCTCGGTCTCAGCCTCGGGCGGACGGGTCGCCGCCCAGTCGGCGTACCGGGTGACACTGCCGGTCCGAGCCGTGGACTGAGTGGCAGTGTCGATGGTGCGTGCATCTTCGGCGTGGACGATCACCAGACCGTCGAAGCGGGCCACCTCCGTCATAGCCTCACGCAGCTGGGCCGGGTTGACGGGTGGAAACTCCTCGACCCCCGAGTCCAACAGGAAGCACTTGAAACCGAAGACGCCCTCATCCCACAGCGGGGCCAGCTGATCGGTGTTGCCGGGCACAATGCCGCCCCAGAAGCCGATGTCCACGTAGGCCTGCGAACGAGCCACGCTGCGCTTGATCTCCAGGGCCTCTACGGTCACGGTGGAAGGGATCGAGTTCAGGGGCATATCCACCACGGTGGTGACCCCTCCCAGTGCGGCGGCCATGGTCCCGGTGGCGAATCCCTCCCAGGAGGTGCGTCCGGGCTCGTTGATGTGGACGTGGGAGTCCACGACGCCGGGAAGCACCATCATGCGCGGCTTGAGTACCTTGAGGCCGTCTCCGCCGCCGACGTCAGAGGATCGGCACACGGCCGCTCTGTGGGCGGCGGTCCCGGGGGCGATTTTCTCAATGCGGTGGATGATCCCCTCATCGGTGATCTCCAGGTGTGCCGGCTGCAGGACGCCCTCGATGAGGACCTGCTCGGCGATCAGGTGGCGCACACTCATGGGTTCACTGTAGGGATCGGCTGTTTCAGGGATGTTGACACTGTGTTCACCAGCTGTATCGGCTGGTGACACTCCCCCGACGACGTCGTCCGGGCTGCTCATGCTCATGCTCCTCTCGTCACCCCCGTTCCTTGGTGAGGGATGCTCCTCCGGCAGGCACAGGCGCGCGCCGGTGCTGACAGGTCTAGATAAAGTCCCCGATCCAGTCCCAGGCAGCCGGCTTGGGCGCGGCGCCGCGGCGGGTGACCGAAGCGTTCATGAGCCCGTAGGGAAGCACTCCGGCTTCGAAGACCTCGTTGTTGTTCTCCAGTCCGAAGCGCTCGAGGTCCACCACATAGTGGTGGTTATTGGGCATGGCGTAGCGGATGTCCTCGATCTGGGGCAGGGACTCCAGCACGGCCTGACCGGCCGCGTAGAGCGTCTGCTGCAGCGAGAGGGAGTGCACGGTGGCGAACTTCTCGCAGGTGATCCGCTTGATCTGGGCGTAGAGGCTGTCCAGGTCTGCGGTGAGGGGGTCGACGTCGTCAGCGTAGAGCCAGCGGGCGGCGATGTCGGTGGCCATGATCCGGTCCGTGGTCTCGGGCAGGGTGGTGTACTCGTCCCGCGGGTAGCCGTGGAACTCGGCGCCGGTGGACTTCAGCACGGTGAGGTCCTTGAATCCGCCCAGGACATACTCGACGCCGTCAGCAATGGTCACCGCTGCGGTGCGGACCTCCTGCTTGGAGCGGACAAAGGAGTGCTCATGCGGGGCCCCGTCCACGGTGATGCGCTCCCAGGGGTAGGAGTCAGCCGTCCAGCGCCCTCCGCTGACCTCCTCGTAGGCCAGGAAATGCCGGCCCAGGGTCAGCAGGAACGCCTCCGGGGTGGTGATGCCGTGCTTCTTGGCGAAGGCGTAGACGGTGTTCTTCTGAGTGTCGGTGGCGATGACCTTGGAATTATCCCCGGTGAGGAAGGTCCCGGCGAAGTCTCCGCGCAGGAAGGAGGTGACGTTGAGGTCGCGAATCTCATGGACCGGCGTCTCGCGGTTGATCCGCACTACCCGGACCTCGGCTTTGCCGTACTGGTTGGGCCCGAGAACGATCTCGGGATTGGCGGTGCTCTCGGGATGGGTCATGGGATACTCCTTGCTCGTGATGCGTGAGGTGACTCGCATGGAGCATATGAAACTTTTGTTTCAGGAATGCAACGCGCACGGAGGGCTGCAAGTACCGGGGCTCTGGGACCCGGTTGGCCCGCAGAAACGGGGCCGGCTAGGGGCGTGTCAGCTGCCGCGGTAGGTGGAGTAGGCGAAGGGGCTCAGCAGCAGGGGCACGTGGTAGTGCTCGGCCTCCCCCACGGTGAAGGTGAGAATGACCTCGGGGAAGAAGGTCTCCACGCCCCGGGCGGCGAAGTACTCACCGGTGGCGAAGACCAGCTGGTAGGGACCCGGGCTGAGCCTCTGTGGTCCGAGTTCGCCGACGCGTCCGTCGTCGTCGGTGGTGCCGGCGGCCAGCTGTTCACCGGCCGCAGTGCGCAGACTGACCGCCACTCCGGCGGCCGGCAGACCCGTCGAGTTGTCGAGGATATGGGTGGTGAGGTGACTCATCGGCTCTCCAGTTCGTGGGGTCGGGGTGCTGGGTCAGGGTTCGAGCGCCTCAGTACTCGAGCGCTTCAGTGCTCAAGCTCGTCGAGGTCCTCATAGCGGGAGGCGATCGCGGAGATCCGGCGGCGCCCGGCCGAGAGCCCTGCGTTGAGCACCCCATTGGAGATCAGGCTCATCAGCGACATGGGCGCGGCGTAGGAGTCGAAGGCGCCGTCGGCGTCGATGGGGCACTGGATCCAGCAGTCGGCCTCCATGGCGTAGTGCCGGGAGGTGCTGTCGCCGATGATCAGCAGCTTGGCCTCGGATGCGCCCACCGCGCGCACCAACTTTCCGAAAAGGGCAGGCCGACGCCGGAAGCCCACGGCCACGACGACGTCCCCCTCCCCGATCTGCGCCAGCTCCTCCCCGAGGGTCTGGCCGGGCTGGGGAGCTACACGGACGTCGGGGCGGGTGTGCAGCAGCTGCTGATGCAAGTGCAGGGCCACGGGGTAGCTGTTGCGCAGACCCACGATGATCACGCGACGGGCGCCGGCGATGAGATCGACGGCGTGGGCGAGCTTGCCCTCGGCCAGGCCCAGGCTCATGCGGGCGAGGTTCTCCCGCTCATGGGCTTCGTGGCGCTGCACACCGGTGGAAAGCTCTCCCGACTCGTCGGCGCGGTCACCCGAGAGCACGGGTGCCGCAGTGGGCAGCCCGGTGAACCGCAGGGCACGGGCGTGGTCGCGGACCTCTTTGAAGTCCTCAAAGCCAAGCTTGCGGAAGAGCCGGGAGACGGTGGCTTTGGAGACGCCGGATTCGCGGCTGATATCGGCTGCGGAGAAGATCGCCAGATCGCCCAGGTGCTCCAGCAGGAAGTCGGCGATGCGGCGCTCCTGCGGGGGCAGCGACCCGTACCGGGCATCGATCCGGGCGTCGATCCGTTCGCCGGTGACCCTCAGCTCCTCGTCGGGAGTCTCGTCGTCATGGGTCTGCGCCTGTGCCTGCGTCTCACTCATAGGAAGAAACTATCTCCCACACGGCGGCTTCCAGAGCATCTAGGGCATAGGCGACGTCGTCGGTGGTGACATTCTCCTCCGGGTGATGGCTGATCCCGTCGTCGCAGCGGGTGAAGAGCATACCGATCGGGGTCACGGCGGCCATGGCCATGGCGTCGTGCCCGGCAGGGGAGAACAGCCGCAGGGGATCGGGGTCTCCGGTGCGGGCGATGCCGGCGGCGACGGCCTCCATCAGCGACGGGGCGCAGGAGACGGAGGGGGCGCTGTGGATCTCCTCGACGGTGACGCGCAGTCGGCGAGCGACGCAGAACTCCTCGACGGCCATGCGGATAGCCTCCCAGGCGGCGTCGCGGAGGGCGTCGGTCTCGGCGCGCAGGTCCAGGGAGAAATCGGCGCGCCCGGGCACCACGTTGACCGCCCCGGGGTGGGTGCTCATCTGCCCCACCGTGGCGATGGCTCCGTGGGCGCGGCCGATCCGCTCAATGTCGAGGACCGCCTGGCTGGCGCCGATGAGGGCGTCCTGGCGCCGCTCATACGGGGTGCCTCCCGCGTGACGGGCCTCGCCGTGGATGCTGATGGTGAAACGCCGGGCTCCCGCGATGGAGGTGACCACACCCAGGGGACGTTCTGCAGCTTCTAGGTAGGGTCCCTGTTCGATGTGGGCCTCGAGGTAGCCGATGAGCTCCTCGGGGCGCCGGGCAGCGTCACCGATGGCCTCGGGGTCCAGCCCAAATGAGGTGAAGGCCTCGGCCATGGTGATGCCTTCGGCGTCGGTCTTCTGCCACCACTCCGGCTGCCAGGTTCCTGCCATGGCGGCAGAACCCAGGAGGGTGGCGCCGAACCGGGTGCCCTCCTCGTCGGCAAAAGCGGCGAGCTCCACGGCGAAGGGCAACTCGGAGGCGCGGGGGGCCAGACGCGCGGCCACCTCCATTCCCAGCAGCACGCCCAGGATGCCGTCATATTTGCCGGCGTCGGGCACAGTGTCCAGATGGGAGGCGATGATCAGAGCGGGCAGGCCGGGTTCGCGCCCTTCGAGCCGGGCGCACTGGTTTCCGGCGGCGTCCTGCCAGGTGGCCAGTCCGATCTGGGAGAACCATTCGGCGGCCAGCTGGTTGTGCTGGCGGTGCTCGTCGGTGAGGTAGGCACGCAGGATGCCCGCTGGCGCTCCGGTCTCATCGGTCATGGCGGTGATGGCCGCCAGTTGCTCGCACCGGTCCATGACCCGCGCGGCGGCCTGACGGGTCGCCTCACTGGGGGTGTAGCTGTTGCTCACGCGCCGTACACCTCCAGGGCAGCCTGCACTCCGCCCGAGGCGGGAACTGTGACACCACCGGTGCGCAACACCTGCTCGAGGGCCGCGAGGGTCAGCATCACGGCGTCCTTGCGGGCGTTGTAGCCCATGGTGCCGATACGCCAGACCTTTCCGTGCAGCGGCCCGAAGCTGGTGCCGATCTCGATGCCGTAGTCGTTAAGCATGGCGGCCCGGGCTGCGTCGCCGTTGATCCCGTCGGGGATGTGGACGGCGACCACGTTGTTCATCTTGTGGGCAGTATCCCCGAAGAGCGTCAGGCCCAGGCCCTTGAGCCCTTCTGCCATGGCACGGCCGTGCAGTGCGTGGCGGGCCACCGCATTGTCCATTCCTTCTGCCAGGAGCAGCCGGGCGCATTCCCGGGCCCCGTAGAGCATGGAGGTCGCCTCGGTGTGATGGTTCAGCCGTGCGGGCCCCCAGTAGTCGAGGATCTGGCTGAGGTCGAAGTAGTTGGAGGCGATGCGGACGCCCTGGCCGGTGCTGCCGTCGTCGATCCCTTCCTCCACGTGACGGCGGGAACGGATCACGTCCACCGCCTGGTCGCTGAGGGTGATGGGGGCTGAGCCGGAGGGGCCGCCGAGGCACTTCTGCAGGCCGGCGGTTGCGGCGTCGATCCCCCATTCGTCGGCGCGGAAGTCGTTGCCCCCCAGGGAGGCGGTGGCATCGGTGTAGAAGAGCACCCCGTGGGCGGCGCAGAGGGCACCGATCTCCTCCAGGGGCTGGTTCATGGTGGTGGAGGTGTCTCCCTGGACCAGGGCCAGCAGGTGCGGCTTCTCCTCACGGATCGCGGATTCGATCTCGGCAGGCGTGAAGACCTGACCCCATTCCTTCTCCCGCACGACGACGTCGGCACCGATCCGCCCGGCAATCTCCTTCAGCAGATACCCGAAGCGCCCGAAGATGGGGACTAAGACCTTCTGCCCCGGCTCAACCAGGGAGACCAGGGCGGCTTCGATACCGGCGCGGGAGGTGCCGTCGATGAGCAGGGTCTGTTCATTCTGGGTCTTGAAGACGCCGCGGTAGAGCTCCATGACCTCGTTCATGTACCCGGTCATCGCGGGATCGTACTGCCCCACGAGCGCGGCGGACATCGCGCGCAGCACCCGGGGGTCTGCGCTGATGGGCCCGGGGCCCATCAGGAGGCGGTACGGCGGGTTGATCTGGTCGGGGATCTCAGGCTGGGTCTGGTCGAAGCTCACGGAACCCATCCTAACGAAACAAGTGTTTCATGAATGAAACAGCGATGTAGCCGGGGATGTCACCGGTCGCGGCCAACCGGTCCATGTCTTCTCCGGGCTCGGGGGCCGGTAGGCGAGCGCCTGAGACGTGCGCAGTCCGTGGACTTTCGGGGGATATTGCTTCTTAAGGGATCGGAGACGGGGGCGGCGACAGGCGCATGAGCTCATCACGGCTCGCAGTCAAGGGTCTCCCGGCGCTGTTCCCTGAAGGATCTTCAGGTGGCTGGTCTCTGCGCGTTGCCTTAAGCGTTGAGCGCCTCGCGCAGGCGCAGTACCGCGATCTCGGCCAGCTGTTCACGGCGCACGAGGGCCTCCTGCTGCGGGGTGTTCTTCAGACGCTCCTGCAGCAGGTCCATCATCTCCTCGGGGGTACGCCCCTTGGCGCGAATGAGGAAGATGCGGTCGAACTGCGCCTCGTAGGCTTCATTGGCCTTGATCCACGCCTGCCGGGCGTCGTCGTCCTCGCTGAGGCTGCCCTGTTCGGAGCGGGAGGCCTTGGCCTCAGCGCTCTCCCCTCGGACTTTCTCCCCGATGCGCGGGTGGTGGGCCAGAGCGGCGTCGACCTCCTGGTCGGTCCATCCTTCAGCGAGCGTCGCGGCGGTGCTGATCAGCTCCTCCACGGAGGCGTAGGGCCGGCGGGCCAGCAGCCCGGCGCGCCAGGAGGCGATGGGGGCGCAGGTGGTCAGCAGCTCTCCCGCCTCCGCAGTGGCTGCCCCGTTGAACTGATCCAGGTTCATGCGGCACCGCCCTGGGCAGGGGCGTCCTGGGCGGCGTACCGAGCTGCATAGGCGATCAGCGTCTTATCGCTTCCGGCGGGTCCCACCAGGGACAGCCCGGTGGGAACTCCCTGGGCGGTGGTCAGCGGCACGTTGACCACCGGTAGGCCCGCCAGTCCGGCGAGCGAGGTCAGCAGCAGAGTGCGGAAGCGAGCGGCCTCGCTGGCCTCAGAGCCGGGAGCTGCTTCATCCACCAGCGGCGGCAGAGTCGCCACCGACGGCTGGGCCAGGACTCCGTCCCCGACCCAGCCGCGCACGGTCTCGCGGATGGCGGCGGCGGCTTTGCGGGCCTCGACCTCTTCAGCGGCGGTGAACTCGCTGGCAGTCCTGAAGCGGGCAGCGACGTCGGGGGCCATATCGTCCCAGTGCTGGGAGACCCAGGCCCCATGGTTGGTCCAGGCTTCACGGCCCTGAATCAGCTTGAAGACCTGCTGCCAATGGGTCAGCTTCTCCTGGGCGACGGCGGCGATGCGGGTCGCGGGGGCACCGTTGAGCTCCTCGAAGGCGGTGATGCCTCCTTGGACTGCCTCGGCCACCTCATGGTCGGCGAGCTCGAGCAGTCCGTCGACCACGCGCAGCTCCCCGAGCTGGCGTTCCGGCTCCCAGGCCACCGGTCCGCGCGGCACTACGGTGATGGCTCCCGTGGAGCCCATCCCGCCCAACGCGGCGGGGGCCGGGGGCGCGGTCACGGGCTTGCGGACCGGCACGAGCACTTCGGCGACCTCAGCCAGCAGCTGCGGGTCCCGGGTGATCCAGCCGATGGCGTCAAAGCTGTCCGCCAGCGGCATCAGATGGGCCCGCTGGATGAGGTCGTGGGTGGTGCGGATACCCCAGAGGCCTTGATAGGCGGCGGGCACGCGGGTGGAGCCGGCGGTATCGGTGGCCAGACCGATGCTCGCCCTGCCGAGCGAGACCGCAGTGGCCGATCCGGAGGATGAGCCGCCGGGGATCCTCTCCGGCGCGGCCGGGTTCGGCGGGGTCCCGTAGTGGGCGTTGGTGCCGCTGAGGGAGTAGGCGAACTCGTCGGTGGCGGCGATTCCCACCACCTCTGCTCCTGCGTCCAGCAGCGCCTGCACGGCCGGTGCGTGACTCTTCTGCGGCTGCGCCTGCGCCAACCAGGCGGGGCTGCCCGCACCGATGGCATGTCCGGCTACTGCGTAGAGGTCCTTGACCGCCACGGTCTGGCCGTCGAGCGGGCCGCTGCCCGTCGCGGGGACCAGGGGATCTCCTGTCACCCGGAAAATGCTGCTCTCACTCATCGTGGAACCTCCTGAAAGTCTTCAATGCGGACCCGGGCGTGGACACCTTTGACGATGTCCACCACCTGGGAGATGTGGAAGTCGGTTGCTGCGGAGAGATAGGCGTAGGCGTGCTCGGGGTCGCAGCCCCAGCGCGCCTGAATCAGCGCCAGGGCGTTGCGCACGCAGTTCTGCACGGCGATGTCCAGATCCTCATCCATGCCGGTGGGGATCAAGTGTTCTGAGGTCTCGGCAATGGGACCAACCTGCTCGCCGAAGAGCTCCAGCGCGTCTTCACGGGCGACGACGTCGAACCGGACCGTCCCGCGCAGGCTGGCTTCCATTGCAGTCAGCGCGACCTCGCCGTCGCCCTGGGCGAAGTGGGGGTCACCGATGAACGCCAGGGCGCCGGGGACCTGCACCGGAAGGTAGAGGCTGGCGCCCTCCGTCAGCAGCTTGATGTCGATGTTGCCACCGTGGGCGCCCGGGGGCACGGAGTGGGGGCGGACGTCGTCGTCGACGGCGACGCCGATAGTCCCGAAGAAGGGAGCCAGGTCAAAGCGCAGGCTCCGCTCGGCACCGGCTCGCGGGGAGATGCGTCCCTGCGCTACGCCGTCGCGCTCGCTGACTGAGGCGAAGACGGAGACGTTGTGCTCGGCGCGGGGGAACTCCCCGGGAAGGGCTCCCTTGCCGTGCCGGTTGGAGATGACCCCGTAGGGCACGCGCCGCTCGAGCTTCTCGAGGGTGACTTTCAGGAAGTCCCCGGGGCGCGCACCCTCCACATGGATGGGCCCGGTGTTCACGTGGGGACCGTCTGCGGCGGGGTTGCGCACGTAGTCGCTGGCGGCCAGGGCCACCGCGTCGGTGAGGACCTGTTCGGGCTCCACGCCGTGGGAGCCGAAGTAGGCCAGCGGGTTGCGACCCTGGTCCTCGAGGATGCCTTCATGGGAGAGAGTGTCGATGACCACGCTCTCGCCGGAGCTGATCCGCAGCACGGGTGCGTCCTTGCGGCTGGGCAGCCGGCCCCAGAGGACGTTGCCAAGCTCTGCGGGCAGGTAATGCTCGGTGTTTTCGGGCAGGTGCTGACCCGGTTGAAGGATCCGTTCCATACTGCCCACCCTATAGGCGCTAGAGGCCGAGCGTGGCGCGCATGGCATCGCCGAGCTGTTCGGCGGAGGTGAGGAACCCGTCGTGTCCGATGGGAGAGGAGATGATGTGCACGCCGTGGTCTCCAGGGACGGCGTCGGCGATCTGCTGGGACTGTGCCGGGTAGTAGAGCCGGTCGGTGTCCACCGCCGCGAGGAACGGGGTGGCGGTGACGCTGGCCAGGGCGGCCTCCACTCCCCCACGGTCGCGTCCGACGTCGTGGCTCATGAGCGCCTCGGTCAGGGTGATGTAGGCATTGGGGTCAAACCGGCGGACCAGCTTGGACGCCTGGTGGTCCAGGTAGGACTCGACCTGGTAGCGCCCCTGCCGGCGCGCCGCTGAGCCGAAGGGGTTTTCCCCCGCCTGGGCGTCGCGCCCGAAGCGCACCTGCAGCTCGTCCTCGGTGCGGTAGGTGATGTGGGCGATGCGCCGGGCCAGGCCGAGTCCGGCTTGGGGGCCGGATCCCGGGTAGTAGTCCCCGCCCCGGTACGCCGGGTCGTTCTCCACGGCGAGCACCTGGGCCTGGCCGAAGGCGATCTGTTCCGCGGTGGCCGCGGCTCCGCAGGCAAAGACTGCCACGCCGCGGACGAAGTCCGGGTAGGTTGCGGCCCATTCCAGGGCGCGCGCGCCGCCCATGGACCCGCCGATGACGGTGTGGAAGCCGGCGATGCCTAGGTGCCGGGCAAGCCGGTGCTCCAGGTGCACGGAGTCACGGATTGTCACAAAGGGGAACCGGGAACCCCACGGGATCCCCTCCGGGTCGAGCGAGGCTGGACCGGTGGAGCCGTAGCAACCGCCCACCATGGCGGGAGCGATGACGAACCACTTCTGGGTGTCGATGGGCCGGCCGGGTCCCAGCAGACCCTCCCACCAGCCGATGCTGGGGTCGGCCTCGCTGCTGGCCACATGGGAGTCCCCGGTCAGGGCATGGGCCACCAGCACGGCATTGTCCCCGGCGGCATTGAGCTGACCCCAGGTCTCATAGGCCAGGGTTACCTCCGGCAGGTACCCGCCGGTTTCAAAGGTGTACTCCCCCAGCTGCACGGTCTTCAAGGCACCGGCGGGCCGGGTTCCGAAGTCGTTGGGGATCAGCTCCTCGGGGGCTGCCGGCCGCTGCCGTGTGGTGGTCTCGCTCAGCACCCGATCACCTTAAGCCCCGGCCCGGCACGGCGGGCTCGTGGTCCTGTGCGGGAGATTCATACGGCGTCACATTGGCGGCGGCCGTGGCTCCGGGCAGACCCGCGAGGGCCTGATCGAGGGCAGCCAGGAATTCCTCCACCGGCTCGTCACCGACCACCACGCGCACGAGCCCGGGCCGCGCCCCCGCCTCGCGCTGCTGGTCCTCGCCCAGGTGGGCGTGGGTGCTGCTGGCAGGATGCGTGACGCGGTGCCCGGCGTGGGTAAACCGTGAGAGCAGGTCGACGACGGCGAGCGCGGCTGCCGACTGGGCGGCGGGTTCCCGCTGGGCCCGGACCTCGAAGGAGACCAGGGGGCCGGAGCCTCGGCGCAGGTAGATGCCGGCGCGCTCGTAGCAGGGGCTGGAGGCCAGACCCGAGTAGTAAGTCCGGTGCACGCCGCGGCTGGCGCCGCCCTGGTGTGCGGAGAGGCGCGCCGCGAGGCGGGCAGCGTTCTCTGTCTGGCGGGTCAGGCGGACGGCGAGGTGCTGCAGGCCGGCGAGAATCCGGGCGGCGGTGTCTTCTCCCAGTGGCTGGCCTACCTCAGGGGTCTCGCGGGCTGCGGGCTCCACGGTACCCGCGTCGATGAGCAGCCCGGCCTCCTCGGGGACGCCGGCCAGCAGGTGGGCCGAGGTGTGAACCACCAGGTCCGCCCCCAAGTCCAGGGGGCGCAGCAGTGCCGGGGTGGCGGCCGTGGAATCAATGATCAGGGCCGCATCGTGCTCGTGGGCCACGGCGGCGATCTCCTCGAAGTCCAGCACATCTCCGCGGGGATCCGCGATGGACTCGGCGATCAGGGCCACGGTGGACTCCCCCAGCTGGGCGCGCCAGGATTCGGCGTCGTCGGGATCCTCCACGACGTCGACGCTGACCTGGAATTGGGGCAGCCGCTGGGTGAACAGCCCGGTGTGGGCGCCAAACAGGGAGGGGGCGACCACCACGTGGGCGCCAGGCTCCGCCACGTGCAGGACCGCCAGCAGCAGGGCGTCCTCACCGCGGCTGAGCGCCTGGGCGCGGGCACCGCCTTCGAGGGCGGCGATGGTGGTCTCGAGCTGCCAGGCGGCGCCGACAGGCTGGGCAGGGATGGACTGGTGCGGGGTGTGGGTGTGCTCCGACATTGGAGAAAACTCCTGGTGTAACTCGCGCTTGCCCGGCGGCGTCTTCCGCGGGCCAGGTCCTCACCCGGGGCACCCCACCGCGGTAGGAGGGTTGCCGGCCAGCAAACCGGGGTTTAACGCTGGCACTCTTGACCTAAAAACGAGTGTGCCGTGTGACACGGCGGATGGCAAGTCGCGTTCCACCAGGTGAGCGGCTCGGCCGGCACCGGCTGAGGCCGGAATCTCGGCGCTGGGCGTTTCAGCCGCCGGGGCTCACGATGGATCGGTGTAGGCTCCTCCGGCGTCGGAAGTCTCTCCGGCGTCGAAGATCCACGGCTCACTCGGCAGCGCCTGCGGATCGAAGTCCTTCACCACCTCATCCAAGGGTCCGGGCGGCAGCCCCAGGGACAGAAGCAAACGGTCTCGCACCGCCTCTGCGGTGACGCCCTGGCTGTTGAGCTGCTCAAGGGTGACCGCGCCATCGCGCTTGGCCAGGCGCTTGCCCTCGGCATTGAGCACCAGCGGCACGTGCGCGTAGCTGACCTCCTGCTGGGCCTCTGGCCCGTAGAGCAGCCCGCGCAGATACGCCTGTCGCGGCGCGGAGGAGGCCAGGTCATCCCCGCGGACCGCCTGGTCCACGCCGGTGAGGTGATCATCGACGACGACGGCAAGGTTGTAGGCCGCTGCCCCGTCGTTGCGGACCAGTACCAAGTCATCCACGGTGCCGGTGATCTGCCCTAGCAGCTGGTCCCTGACGCTGAGCTCATGGGCCCCCGCGGCGTCTTCGGACACCCGCAGGCGCAGTGCTGGGGGCCGCTGATGGCGTCGTCGTGCCCGCTCATCCTCACTGAGGTTCCGGCAGGTGCCGGGGTAGGCCCCGGGCGGAGCGTGCGGGGCCCGGTCGGCCTCCTGGATCTCGCGCCGGGTGCAGAAGCACTCGTAGACCAGGCCCTGGACACTCAGGTGCGTAACGGCGTCGTCGTAGATCTCCTTGCGCTGGGACTGATGCAGGACCTCTCCGGAGAAGGTGATCCCCAGGGCCTCGAGGTCGCGTCGCTGGCGGTCGGCTGAGCCGGGCACCGTGCGTCCGGCGTCGAGATCTTCGTAGCGCAGCAGTAGGGGCCGGTCGGTGGAGGCGGCGAAGAGCCAGGCCAGCAATGCGGTGCGCAGGTTGCCCAGGTGCAGATCCCCCGAGGGACTAGGGGCGTAGCGGCCGGCAGACATGGTCTTCACCCTATCGGCAGGCTGTTGAGCGCGCAGAGGCTCACCGCGCGAAGACCTGTACACGGTACGCCCGACGACGACGCCCTCCTCGCTCGGCGAATCACACACCAGTTCGCGGATTCGCACCCCCCTTACGCAGCGCCCAGCGTGCATAAAGGGGGTGCGAATTCGTACGAATCGGCGGCGCGCCCCGGGCGCAGACACGAGAGCCCGATGACGGGCACCGGCGGGTGGCCCAGGCTGGACGAATACCGGCTAGACGAGCTCGGGCTTGCGGGCTGCGGCGTCGTCGTCCGGGGTGGTGTCGCCCTCGTGGCGCGTCTCGTTGAGGTCGATGCCCTGCAGGGACTTCGGCACCATAGAGACGGCGATGAGCGAGATGAGGGAGAGTCCCGAGAGGTAAAGGCCGATCATCCAACCCTGGCCGGTGGCGTTGTAGATGGCCTGGGCGATGGTCGCGGCGAAGGCGCCGCCCATGATGGAGCCGAACGCGTAGCCGATGGAGACCCCGGAGAAGCGCACGTTGGCGGGGAACATCTCTGCATAGAGGGCGGACTGCGGTCCGTAGGAGGGGCCCAGGCCGATGGTCAGCACGAACACGGCCAGCGCGAAGAGCGCCAGGGAGCCGGTGTCGATGAGGAACCACATCGGGATGCACCACACGATGAGGATCACAAAGCCGATCTGGTAGGTCAGCACGCGCCCGATGCGGTCGGAGATCCAGCCGCCCAGGTAGGTGAAGATGAACCAGCCCACGCTGCCCACCAGGGCGGCGATGAGGGTGGCGGTGCCGTCCATGCCCACAGCGTTGGTGGCGTAGGAGGCGAAGAACACGATGATCATGTAGCCGGCGGCGTTGTTGGCGGCGAAGATCAGCGCGGTGAGGAAGACGCTCTTCTTATGGGTGGTCAGCAGCACCTTCAGGGGCGCGGAGGATTCCTTCTTGCGCTGCTTCATCTCGGAGAAGACCGGGGACTCCTCCACGCGGCGGCGGATGAGGTAGGCGACCACAATCAGCACAAAGGAGAAGAGGAAGGGCAGGCGCCAGCCCCACTCCAGGAACTGCTCCTCGGTGAGGATCGCGCGCAGGCCGAACATGGAGGTGGCGGCCATGAACATGCCGATCGGTACGCCGATCTGGGGGTACATGCCGAACAGGCCGCGCTTGTGGCGGGGTGCGTGCTCCACGGCGAGCAGGGCGGCACCGCCCCATTCGCCGCCGGCGGAGAGGCCCTGGAGGATGCGCAGCACAATGAGCAGCAGCGGTGCGGCCAGGCCCCAGGCGGCAGGTGGGCAGCAGGCCGATGGCCACGGTGGCCCCGCCCATGCCGAGCAGGGTCAGCACCAGCACCAGTTTGCGGCCGTAGCGGTCGCCCAGCCAGCCCGCCAGGATGGCGCCCAGGGGCCGGAAGAGGAAGCTGATGCCGATGGTCGCAAACGAGATCAGCTGGGTCAGCGCGGGGTTCTCGGCCGCCAGCGGGTCAAAGTAGAGGGCGGCGAACACAAAGCCTGCCGCCTGGGCGTAGATGAAGAAGTCGTACCACTCGATGGTGGTGCCCACGAGGGTCCCGGCCAGGACCTTCTTCTCTTCACGGGTCTTCTTGTGGCCCTCGGCGCTGAGGTAAGCCTGCTGGCTCATGTGGCGTGTGTCCCCTTGGTGAGTGTGCGTGTGATGCGCGGCCGCGCGCAAGCCGCTACATCATAGGGGTTTGGAGGGGTCCGCTCACAATGTGCGGGCGGGTTTGTCTCACTGTGAGGACGCGGTGGCCGCACCAGGGCACGCACGACGACGCCGGAAATAGACTGTTCCCCATGGCTTCTTCTGATTTTCTGGGCGCCCTTGAGGATGCCTTCGACGCTTCCGCTGTCTCTATGGCTGAAGCTGACCTGCGGATTCATGCGGTGGACCAGGGCCCGCTCGAGCACTGGGAGACTCAGCTGCCCCTGGCGGTGGTCTTCGCCGAGTCGGTAGAGGACGTTCAGAAGCTGGTACGCCTGGCGGGCGAGCACGGCGTGGCCGTGGTGACGCGTGCGGCCGGCACCAGCGTCTCCGGCGGGGCGAACGCCGTGACTGGCTCGGTGGTGCTGAACCTGACGCGGATGAATCGGATTCTGCAGGTGCGCCCGGAGGATGAGGTCGCCGTCGTCGAGCCCGGGGTGATCAATGCGGAGCTGAACGCGGCGGTCGCGGAGCACGGGCTGATGTACGCGCCGGATCCCGCCAGCTACCGGACCTCGACCATCGGTGGGAACGTGGCCACTAATGCCGGTGGTCTGCGCTGCGCCAAGTACGGGGTGACCCGGGATTCGGTGCTGGCGCTGGATGTGGTGCTGGCCGACGGCACGCTGATCCGCACGGGCTCCGCCACGTTCAAGGGGGTGGCCGGCTATGACCTGACGAGCCTGTTTGTGGGCTCGGAGGGGACGCTGGGCATCATCGTGGGCATTACGGTGCGGCTGCGGTACCTGAGTCCGAAGGTAGAGACGATCGCGGCGTTCTTCGATGACCTGCCCACTGCCGCACAGGGCGTGCTGGAGATCGGTAGGGCGCGTGTGCAGCCGGCGATTATGGAGCTGCTGGACCGCGGGACCATGCAGGCTCTGGATGGGGCGCACGGGTCAGATCTGGCCCAGCGTGGGGCGGCGTTGCTGCTGCTACAGACCGACGGGTACGGCGCCCAGATTGAGGCCGAGATGATCCGTGAGGTCCTGGTGAAGCTTGGGGGCCGGGTCAGCGCGCCCGGGGATGAGGAGTCCAACCGCCTGGTGAACCTGCGCCGGCATGCCCGCGGGGACGGGATCGTCAACGAGGCCCGGGTGGGCGAGGACGTGGCTGTGCCGCGCTCGCAACTGGTGAAGTATGTGGAGGCTCTGGAGGGCTTGGCCGCCGAGCACCGAGTGGATCTGAAGGTGGTGGCTCATGCCGGTGACGGCAATCTGCACCCGACGTTCTCGGTGAGTTCCGACGACGGCGTGATCCCGGCCGAGGCGATGGAGCGCTTGCAGGCGGCGCTGGACGGGTCGGTGCGCGTGGCCCTGGATATGGGCGGCACCATCACGGGCGAGCACGGTATCGGCACCTACAAGCTGCGTTGGCTGGGCTGGGAGCAGAACGACGACGTCATCGCCCTGCAGCGCCAGATTAAGCAGGCCTTCGATCCGAACAACCTGCTGAACCCGAACCGGGCGATTCTGTAGGTCATCGATGAGAAATTCTCGCAACATCGAGGACCGACGCGTAGGGCGTGCTTTCGCTCACGACAACGATCTCCCTGATCAGCCAGCTATGTTGGAGCTCTCCGCCCAAGGAGCCGAAGTAACCCTGCCCTACTTCTTGGAGGACGAGGCTGGGACCGACCCCCAGTACGCACGTACTCGCGGTGGATCCGAGAAAATGAAAACTAAAGCCCCGCCGCATGACGGGGCCTTGTGTTTTCGGTGTTTGGTTATGGTCCCCATGTGACGCGGACTGCGGCGTTCGGGGTCTCTGGGCGGCGCGCAGGTGTCAGGTGTCCACCAGCGTGGGCGGATGGGCCAGCCGGAGTCTTCGGTGATGCTCCCGAGGGCGTTTTCCCATTCGGTTGGGATGGTGACTATCCGGTGGGCGCGGATGTGGTTGGCCCTTGCATCCGGCGTGGAGTTCTGAGATTGGTGTCCATCCGTGCCAGGGGTCGCGTCCGGTGGGGATGATGTGCGGGTCAGGCGGTGTGGGCACGGAGTCTCCTCGTTGGCGAGGGTGTAGTCGTCCTGGCCGGGTGCTTGGTTGAATCCGAGTGCGAGGGGCTCGCGTGATACTTCGGTAGGTCTCCGTGAATGGGCGGATGGCTTTGCCTGCTTCTTCCCAGGTGGCGACGGGGAAGAGCTCGGCGTACTTGGCCTCTCTGATCTGGTCGAGGGTGGGAGCTGGTGCGCTTTCTTCACGGCGCGATCTCAAGCGTCGGGGAGAGTAAGCCTGTTGTAGGACCGGGCTCGTCGTCCGGATGGGGTTCGCACCTCCCAGAAGCAGTCGTTGCGGGTGACAGTGTAGCGGTTGTTCATTCGTCGTCCTTGTGTCCGATTTCGATCAGGGCGTTCTTGGCCGGTTCGTGCATTCCAAGCAGGGTGACCAGGGGGACTTCGTTGAAGCCGGGGTATTTGAGGCCGACTTTTGGTTACCCGTGCTCGCTGATTTCGTAGGCGATGACGATTTCGCCCATGGGGAGGTTCTGTGAGCTCATCGGTGGTTGCTCCTGGTGGTTGCGCCGGCGATGAGGAGGATGGCCCCGAGTGTGGCGAGTGCGATGGCGAGTGCGCCGGCCCGGTCGGGGCTGAATGCTCAGACGATGCCGCTGATGATGGCGGCAATAATGCTGAGCACTCCGAGGTCGCTGGTGGTTGGGTGCGGTTTGCGGTTGGGGTTCTGCGGTTCCATGTGGGTCCCTTTCGTGGGCACGAGAAAGGCCCCCGGTAACCACCGGGGGCCTTGGCTTCAGATGCGGTTTAGAAGTCTGGGTTCCAGTCCTCTAGCTTCTCTGGGAGTTTCTCTGGGATGCGGTTGAACTGGGATGTGTAGTCACCTGTGACTACGACATCGTGTGGTTCTGTCCATCCCTGGTCTGATCTCCAGATGACGCTCTGGAGGATGGTGGGGGCGCCGGGATCCTCAACGCCGCGGGGGTTCTTGATGTGCTTGCATTGGAATTTCATGCCCGCGTGTCGTACGGGGTGGTAGTCCTGGGGGTTGATGGGCATTAGGCGGCTCCCTCATCGAGGATGCGCACCCGTTCCACGTGCTGAAGGTTGATGAACTGGCGGAGGCGCCCCTCTGCGTCGTCCAGGCGGATGAACTTCTGACTCTCAAGCAGCCTGTGGAGATCCTTGTGGTCAAGTTGGTCAATGTAGCCGCTTACCTCATATGTTTCAGCGAACTTCTCGAGCAGGCCCTCCATAGCGCCGGGGCCAGAGCTCGATCCTTGGGGCCGGCCGGTGAGGGTCAGCTCGATGCGGGTCTTGTCGCTCACGTTTAGCTCCTTGTCGGGTTGAGTGGCGGCGCTGGTGCGCCTGTGCCCAGCCTAGTGAAGGGGGAGGACAAGCTTGTCGGCACTCACCCCAGTGGCCTGATCCGGATGAGCGCCCCGGGTTGTTCACCTGGCTGGACGTACCGCTTCCGGGGTGGCGGGTCGAAGGTCACCACAACACTGTCGTCGTGCAGGATGCCGTCGTTGAGGCGCTGCTTGCGCTTGGTACTCGGGATCTTCGCCAGCGTGCAGCTGAGTCCGTCGAGGGTGGAGCGCATGAGCTTGTCGAGGTCGGGCGGGATGATGTGCGCCTGGTCGAGGCAGGCGCGTTTGATTACCTCGGCGTTGCGTCCGGTGCCGTAGTGGGTTTTGGGGCGTGGCATCCAGAACTCTGCGTGGACGCTGACCGCTCCGGTGAGTGGGGCGTGCCATGGGTAGAGGTGTCATTTCAGGGAGTTATTGATGGCTGCGCGCCAAGGCTTTACCCTGCTGCTGGATTCGATCATGCGCCCTCGGCCTACGTGGGTTTTTGTGTCGCGCGTCAGACTTAGTGGCAGGGCCGTTATGTAGGTCCTGAAGGAGAGTC
>NZ_JAVKGT010000028.1:0-41976 GCF_031432335.1 Nesterenkonia flava
GCCCCAGCACTGGGAAGCAGGCCTACTCAGCAACACATTTATGGCCTATAACCCTCGATGAGGGAGTGTCGGCAGGGTGTATTTCTCCCCGCTTCTCCACGGTGCCCCCATTTCCCTCCTCCGAGCGCCCCACTTCCCTCCACCACACGCCCCTCGCGAATCCGCAGGTCAGCCGTGGGTGTATGGCTGGGTCACGAGTTGCTTATCTCCTCAAGGGGGTGAAGTGGGCAGATAAGTGGTTGGAAAGTGGGGGGAAGTGGAGTAAAGTGGAGCGCGATGGGAATGCAGGGCACCTGATCGGACATCTGGGAGGTAGGAGCCATGTTTCTCGGCACCTACACCCCCCGGCTGGACGAGAAGGGCCGCCTGATTCTCCCCGCGAAGTACCGTGAGGAGCTGGCCGACGGTCTGGTTCTTACTCGCGGGCAGGAGCGCTGCATCTACGTGTTCAGCACAGCGGAGTTCTCCAATGTGCATCAGCAGATGCGCCAGGCACCCCTGACCTCCCGTCAGGCACGTGACTACATCCGCGTGTTCCTCTCCGGAGCCTCAGATGAGACGCCGGACAAGCAGGGCCGGATCACCATCCCGCCCTCCTTGCGGGAGTACGCGGGACTGGACCGTGAAGTCACAGTCATCGGAGCGGGCGACCGCGCCGAGATCTGGGACTCTGCGGCGTGGAACGCCTACCTTCAGGAGAAGGAGTCGGAGTTCTCATCCACCGATGAGGATGCGATTCCCGGTCTCTTCTGAGGCAGGCAGCCGGCACATGTTCGTAAAGACCATTGGGTGAGCTCTCCCGCCGCCCGGTGGGTCCTGACTTCCCTTCCCCGATGTCAGGCCTCACCAGGGCGGATGGGGAGCCGGCCCAATGACCAACTCCTTAGAGGAGAGACGATGGCGGAGCGTGCAACAGCAGACCGGCACATCCCGGTCATGCGTGACCGCTGCGTCAGCCTGCTCCTCGAGGCCGCGCAGCAGCATTCGGATGATGCGTCCCCGGTGATCATCGACGCGACCCTCGGGATGGGCGGTCACACGGAGGCCCTACTGGAGGCAGACCCGGATCTGATCGTCGTCGGCATCGACCGGGATCCGCAGGCCCTGGAGCTGGCAGGGGAGAGACTCAAGCGATTCGGCAGCCGGTTTCGCGGCGTCCGCGCGGTCTATGACCAGGTGGACGAGGTTGCCGAAGAGCTCACCCAGGATGAGGTACTCCTCGGAGTCCTCTTTGACCTGGGCGTCTCTTCCCTGCAGCTCGACGAGGCGGAGCGGGGCTTCGCCTACTCCTACGACGCGCCGCTGGATATGCGGATGGACGCCTCGGAGGACTCCGAGGATGAGCCGGTGGCCGAGCTGCTGACCCACATCAGCGAGGCTGAGCTGCGCCGAGTGCTCAAGGACTACGGTGAGGAGCGCTTCGCAGGGCGCATCGCCTCGGCCATCCTGCGCGCTCAAGCGGTGACCCCGCTGAGGACGACGTCCCAGTTGGCTGCCGTCGTCGACTCTGCCGTTCCCGCCGCCTCCAAGAGGACCGGTGGCCACCCCGCCAAGCGGACCTTCCAGGCATTGCGCATCGCGGTCAATCGAGAGCTCGAAGTGCTGGAGCGAGCCATTCCCGCCGCGTGTGACGCCGTCGCTGTGGGTGGTCGCGTGGTGGTGCTCAGTTATCACTCTCTTGAAGATCGGATCGTCAAACAGACCTTCGCAGCCCGGGCAACCTCCTCCGCGCCCGCCGGGCTGCCGGTGGAGCTGGAAGAGCACAAACCCACCTTCCGGACCCTCACCCGCGGGGCCGAGCCACCCACGGCAGAGGAAGTCACATACAATCCGCGAGCCGCCTCAGCAAAGCTGCGAGCGGCTGAGAAGATCAGGTCAATGGCAAGGAGCAAGGCATGAGCGTCGCGCCCCTCGCGCATCCGCGCGCTGACTCCCGCGCCGGCAGCGCTCCCGCAGTCGCCCCCAAGACGCAAAAGCGCCCGGCGCTGAAGGCCCTGCCCAAGATCACTCCGCGCCAGCGCGGCCTGTTCGCCGGCATCATCGCGCTGCTGGCGCTGGCCCTGGCTGCGGTCCTGGCCATCAACATCTACGTGGCCAACTCCCAGTACACCGTGGTTCAGATGCAGAACGAGCACCAGAGCCTCGTCCACGAGAACCAGGCGCTCACGGAACAGGTTCAGTACCTGCAGTCTCCGCAGTCCCTGTCGGATGCCGCTGTCAGTCTCGGGATGGTCATGCCCGCAGCGGCCGGCACGCTGGACCTGGAGACTGGGGCGGTGGCCGGCAGTGCCGAAGCCGCTGACTCCTCCGACCGTCCGTCGAACTTCGTCGCCGCGCCCGGTAGCGCAGGACGCGACTACGCCGTGCCGGTCGACGTCTCCCGCCAGGCTGCCAAGGCTCCCGGCGGAATCTTCGGGCCGGGCGCGTTGAACACGCTTGCCGACTCCGGAAGCGGGCACAATGGCAGCGGAAGCGATAGTCGCAGCGAACCCTCAGCGAGGGAGCTCAACGGCGGCTCGATTCCTGCCCCCGGCCTCGAGTAAGCGCGACGAGAGTGACCCCGTCCTCCGATGACAGCCCATCTGGTATGACCGCCAAACCCACCTTCAGCAAAGCGCAGCGCCAGCGCATCCTGTCCTTCCGTATGCGGATCGCCCTGGCGATGCTGCTGGCCGTCCTGCTGGTCCTGGGCGGCCGTCTGTTCCACGTTCAGGGCCTCGATCCGGCTGGCCACGCCCAGCAGGCGCTTTCGGAACGCCTGCGCACGGTTCCCGTCCCCGCTGCCCGTGGAGACATCCTCGACGCGCAGGGCCGGATTCTGGCCACGAGTGTGGAGCGCTACAACATCGTGGCTGACCAGCGCCTGACCGGGGAGGACTACCAGCTCCGCGATCCCGAGACCGGACTGGTGAGCACCGTCACCCGGGAGCAGACGGTGGCGGAGCTGGCCAGCATCCTGGACCTCGAGCCTGAGACCGTTGAGGATCGGCTGCTGGGGGAGGCGCACTACTCGGTCATCGCCCGCACCGTCACACCGGAGACGCGGTCACAGGTGATGGACCTCAACATTCCGGGCATCTACGCAGAGCCTGTCTCCCAGCGCAGCTACCCCGCCGGTCCGGTGGCAGGCTCCATCGTGGGCTTCGTGGGCGAGGACGGTCCTCTCGAAGGCGTCGAGGCGTCTCAGGACGAGGCGCTCACCGGCGAGGACGGGGAGCGGATCTACGAGATCGGCGCCGACGGAGTACGCATTCCCACCGGTACCTTCGAAGAAATTCCCGCAGAGGACGGTCAGGACGTCCAACTGACCATCGACCAGGACCTGCAGTGGTTCGCGCAGGAATCCATCGCCGCCAAGACCAACGAGTACAACGCGGTCTGGGGCAACGCGACCGTGGTAGACCTGCGCGAAGGCCAGGAGGGTCGGATCCTGGCCATGGCGGACTCGCAGTCCGTGGACCCCGCCAATCCCGGAGAGTCTGATGAGCTCTTCCGCCGCCCCATCGCCCTGACTCAGGACTTCGAACCCGGTTCAGGGGGCAAGTCCATCACGTTCGCTCTGGCGCTGGAGGAGGGCGTCGTCGAGCCCACCGACGGGTTCACCGTGCCGTACCGCTACACCGTCGACGGCGAAACCATCCAGAACGCGCGGTCACACTCCGAGTACGACATGACCGCAGCAGGCATCTACGCCCGGTCCTACAACACCGGCACGGTCATGATCGGCAATCAGGTCGATGAACAGACGCGTTACGACTACATGCAGAAAGTCGGGTTCGGCCAGCCGCTGGACATCGGACTCGGCATCGAGGCTCAGTCCATCCTGCGCCCGCCCGAGGAGTGGGACGCCCGCCAGCCCCTCACCACGCAGTTCGGGCAGGGCTACACCGGTTCCGTGCTGCACAACGTGCAGCTCTACCAGATCCTGGCCAACGACGGGATCAAGATGCCGCTGCACATCGTGGACTCCTACGTTGACGCCGACGGCACCCATCACGAGCCCGACCTCTCCGCCCCCGAGCAGGTCTTCTCCGAGGAGACCTCTGATGAGATGCTCAAGCTCATGGAGGGCGTCGTCGACTACGGCAGCGCTCGGGGTGCAGCCATTGAGGGATACCGTGTCGGCGGCAAAACAGGAACTGCTGAAGCCGCTGGCGAACACGGGGGGTTCGATGGGTTCACCGTGAACTTCATCGGGGTGGCCCCTTTGGACGATCCGCAGTTCCTTGTCTCGGTGACCGTGCACCGTCCTGCCGGGCAGTTCGGGGACTGGGACCTCACCGATACGTTCCGCGACATTATGAGCTACACCCTCTCCAGCTACGACGTGCCGCCCACGGGCGCCGAGTCGGAGTCATATGATGGATTCGTGGGAGAACGACAGGACTATCCGTGGTGACAGAAACCGGCATTACCGCCGGTGACCTCACTGAACAGCTCAGAGCAGCAGGGCACGAGCCACTTCTCACCCCGGTGACTGAGAGCGCGCACCGCACGCTCCTGACGGGGGCGGCGATGAATCCCCAGGCGGTGAATACCGGAGACCTCTTCGTGGCCGTGAAAGGCGCCCGCGCCCACGGTGCGCAGTTCATCGACACGGCGCTGGAACGCGGGGCCTCTGCGGTACTCACCGACGCCGAAGGGGTCAGCCTGATCCGCGAATCGGTGGACTACCGCCTGCCGATTATTGAGGTGGAGCATGTGCGCGCCGCCGCAGGCCCCGCCGCGGCTGCCATCTACGGCACCACGGCCACCAGCGAACCCGCTCTCTACGGAGTCACCGGCACCAACGGGAAGACCACCACCACCTACTTCCTGCGGTCGCTGCTGTCGCTTCTGCTGGAACCCAAGGGCAAGAGCACCGGGCTCATCGGGACCATTGAGATCGCCGCAGGGTCTACCCCGGAGACCTCCGAGCGCATCGCCTCGGACATGACGACGCCCGAGGCAGTGCAGCTGCATGCCCTGATGCATCAGTTCCGCTCCAAGAACGTGGCCGCTGCGGCCATGGAGGTCTCCAGCCACGCCATCAGCTACCAGCGGATCTCCGGGCTCCACTACGACGTGGCCGGGTTCACCAACCTCACTCAGGATCACCTGGATCTGCACGGCACCATGGAGGAGTACTACGCCGCCAAGGCCGAGCTGTTCACCCGCAGCCGCACGCGGACCTCGGTGATCATCGTCGACGACGCTGGCACGGACTCCTCTTGGGGTCACCGCTTGGCCGGTGAGGCCACCGGCCGGGTCATCACCCTCGCCACCAACCCGGGTTCCGCCGTCCGAGCCGACTGGGAGGTCCGGGACGTGCAGCCGGAGGGACTGGGTAGCGCCTTCACCCTGCGGTCCCGCCGCACCGGCGAGGAGATCCGCACCTCCACGGCGCTGCCGGGGGACTTCAATGTCTCCAACGCCGCACTCGCGGCGATCATGGTGCTCGAGGGTGCCGCGGATCCGCAGCGCCCCCAGCAGTTCACCCGCGATGAGGTGGTTCACGTGCTGCAGCAGCGCCGGCCCTTCCATATCAATGTCCCAGGGCGCATGCAGGTCATCGGCACCAGACCGGCAGCCATCGTGGACTTCGCCCACAATCCGGATGCCATGATCCGCACCCTGGAGGCGGTGCGTCCAGCGGCGCGTGAGAACGGAGCCGGGAAGCTGATCCTGGTCATCGGTGCGGCAGGGGAGCGGGACCGGACCAAGCGCCCCACCATGGGCGCCATCGCCGTGCGCATGGCCGATCACGTTATCATTAGCGACGACGACCCCCACGGTGAGGATCCTGCGCAAATCCGTGCCGATCTCCTGGAAGGAGCCCAAGAGGCCATCTCCACCGGGGGCCTGAGCACGACCCTGCAGGAGATCTCACCGCGCGCCAAGGCCATCACCGCCGCGGTGGCCGCAGCCTCCGAGCACGACACCGTGCTGCTAGCCGGCCGAGGTCACGAGGACCACCAGGACTTCGCCGGCAGCAAGCACTCCATTGATGACCGTATCGAACTGGCCCGAGCGCTGAAGGACCGCGGCTTCGAGACCCTTCTGGAAGCCCCCTAAGGAGCCCCACCACTGATGATCCCTCTTACTGCAGCCGAGATCGCCTCGGCCGTCTCCGGTCGGCTGGTCGGCGTCGAGGATCCCGAATCCCTCGTCCTCACCCACGCCGACACCGACTCGCGCCAGATGGCGCCGGATGCGCTGTTCATCGCCAAGCCCGGCGAGACCACCGACGGCCACCACTACATCGACAGCGCCTTCGACAAGGGCGCGCGGCTGGCCCTGGTGGAGCGGGAGACGAAGGATTCCAACGGGGCGCCCTGGCCCTCGGTGGTCGTTGACGACGTCGTCGTCGCCATGGGGCGGCTGGCCTCAGAGATCGTGACACGCATCCGTGCCCACTCACCGACCACCGTGCTGGGGATCACTGGATCGGCGGGCAAGACCACTACCAAAGACCTTCTGCGCTCCCTGCTGGAGCCTGAGGGGCCCACCGTGGCACCTCAGGGCTCCTACAACGGCGAGGTCGGTGTGCCCCTGACCGTCTTCACCGCCGAGCTCGAGACCCGCTATCTCATCATCGAGATGGGAGCGGATGCGCCGGGGAACATCGAGTACCTGTGCCGAATGGTCGCTCCAGACATCGGGGTGGTCCTCATGGTGGGCTCGGCCCACGCCGGCAAGTTCGGCGGTGCGGACAAGATCGCCCAGACCAAGGGCGAACTTGCTGAGTTCGCCGCCGAGCACGTCATCCTCAACGCCGACGACGCCCAGGTAGCCGCCATGGCAGACCGCGCACAGGCGCCGGTGACCTGGTTCGGTGAGTCCGCAGGCGCCGAGATCCAGGCTCAGGACCTCACCCTGGACGACGAGGGGCACCCCGTGTTCACCCTCGCCCACCATGACGACGCCAGCGCCTCGGCGCAGGGGGTCCGGATCGTCAGTGGCCTGACCGGGGCCCACCACGTGACTAATCTGCTCGCCGCAGCTGCGGCGGCATTCCGGGCCGGAATCGACATCGAGGACGTTGCCGTACGCCTGAATGGCCTGGGACCCACCAGCAGGTACCGCATGGAGCGGACCGAACGCGCCGACGGCGTGACCATCATCAACGACGCCTACAACGCGAACCCCGAATCCATGCGCGAGGCGCTGAAGACCCTCGCCCGGATCACCCGGCCCGAAGAGGGACCGCAGCGCCGCAGCGTGGCAGTGCTGGGCGCCATGTTGGAGCTGGGCGATGAGCACAACATCAAGCACATTCAGCTCGGAGAGACCGTGGTGCGTCTGAATATCTCCAAGCTGCTGGTGGTGGGCCAGGACGCCTACGCCCTCTACCGCGGAGCCGTCGCCGAGGGCTCGTGGGACAATGAAGCACACTGGGTTGAGACCCTCGAAGAGGCCGAAGAGTGGCTGAGCAATGAGCTGCGCTCCGGCGACGTCGTGTTGTTCAAGTCCTCCAACGGTGCGGGGCTTAGACTCTTGGGAGACAAAATCGCCACCGGGAAGGAAGGACCTGAGTGATCGCCGTCGTCATCGGTGCCGCCCTCGGGCTCATTCTGACCCTGATCGGCACGCCCCTGTTCATCCGCTTCCTCGTCAAGCGGGGCTACGGGCAGTTCATTCGTGATGACGGTCCTACCAGTCACCACGTCAAGCGCGGCACCCCCACCATGGGCGGTGCGGTCATCATCTTCGCCGTCGTCGTCGCCTACGCGGCCACACACCTGCTGATGGTGCTGACCAACGACGCCGCGCGCGGCCCCACGGCCTCCGGCCTGCTGCTTCTGCTGCTGATGGTCGGCATGGGACTCGTCGGATTCTTCGACGACGCCGCCAAGATCACCAAGAAGCAGTCCCTGGGCCTGACCCCCTGGGCCAAGATCACCGGTCAAGGCGCGGTAGGTGTGCTGTTCGCCGCCTTGGCGCTCTTCTTCGAGGACGAGAACGGCCGGACCCCGGCCTCCACGGCCATCAGCTTTGTGCGTGAGACCCCGATCGACTTTGCGGTCTTCGGCACCGTGGTCGGCGGCCTCCTGTTTGTGATCTGGGCGAACCTGATCAACACGGCTGCCACCAACGCGGTGAACCTCACCGACGGCCTGGACGGTCTCGCCACCGCTGCCACCGCCATGGTGACCGCGGCCTACGTGATCATCTCCATCTGGCAGTACAACCAGTCCTGCGGCTCGAGTACCGCGGTCACCAGCGTCTGCTACGAGGTCCGCGACCCCATGGACATGGCGACCCTGGCCGCGGTCATCACGGGCGCCCTCATCGGGTTCCTGTGGTGGAACACCTCCCCGGCCAAGATCTTCATGGGCGACACGGGCTCTCTCGCGCTCGGCGGCGCACTGGCGGGCTTTGCGATCCTCACCCACACTCAGCTGCTGTTCGTCATTCTGGGCGGCCTCTTCGTCATCATCACCTGCTCGGTGATCATCCAGGTGGGTTACTTCAAGCTCTCCGGTGGCAAACGCGTCTTCAAGATGGCCCCCCTGCAGCATCACTTCGAGCTCAAGGGCTGGGCCGAGGTGACCGTGGTGGTGCGCTTCTGGATCATCGGCGCACTGGCAGTCGGCCTGGGCCTGGCCGTGTTCTACGGCGAGTGGGTGATCACTCAGTGAGTGATCAGGCACGAGTCAGTGAGCGCGCAGGGGACCCGTCGCACCCACGGTGCGGCGGGAAGCGGGCGAACGGGGTGATCACTCAGTGAGTGAGAGCCCCAGCCTGCCGCATCTCTCTGGCTGGGACGCCGACTGGGCGGGACTGCGCGTGGTGGTCACGGGCCTAGGCGTCACCGGCTTCTCCGCAGCTGACACCCTCGCGGAACTGGGCGCCGAGGTGATCGTCCTCGACGGGGCCACCAGCGAGAAGAAGCGGATGGACGCCGAGACACTCAAGATTGTGGGCGTCAAAGATGTGCGCTTCGGTACTGAGCATCTCGAGCAGCTCCCGACCTTCGACGCCGGACCATGCCAGCTTGTGGTCACCTCGCCCGGCTGGCGCCCCGACGCCCCGCTGATGCGCGACGCTGCCTCCCGCGGCGTACCGGTCTGGTCGGACATCCAACTGGCCTGGCGGCTCGGCGCCCGCCCGGGAGCGAAAACACCCCAATGGCTGGTGCTCACCGGCACCAACGGCAAGACCACGACGGTGACGCTTCTGGAGGCCATGCTGCAGGCAGACGGTCGTCGCGCGGTAGCCTGCGGCAACATCGGGCTGCCCGTCCTGGATGCCATCCGTGACCCTGAAGGCTATGACGCTCTGGCCGTGGAACTTTCCAGTTTCCAGCTCCACTGGACCGAAGCCCACGGTGCCGAAGCTTCAGGAGCACAGCGCAGCGCCGAGACGGAGCAGGGCCGCAGCCTGGACCTGAGCCCCACGGCGTCGGCGGTGCTCAACATCGCCCACGATCACGTGGACTGGCACGGAGACTTCGGCGGCTACTGGGCCGATAAGGCCAAAATCTTCCACAGCACCCGGGTCGCGTGCATCTACAACGCTGCGGACCCCGAGACCGAAAAGATGGTGAGGGAGGCCGACGTCGTCGAAGGCTGCCGCGCCGTCTCCTTCACGACCGACACTCCGGCGGTCTCTCAGATCGGGCTGGTCCGGTCCGACGACGGCGACGACCTCCTGGTGGATCGAGCCTTCCTCGACGACCGTCGTCACCAGGCCCTGGAGCTGGGACTCCGCTCCGATCTGGGACCGGTGGCGCCCAAGCACCTGGTCGCCAACGCGCTGGCCGCCGCCGCGCTGGCACGGGCCGCCGGGGTGGAGCCCGAGGCCATCCGGCAGGCACTGCGTGACCACACCCCCGGGGATCACCGCATTCAGCCCGTGGCCAAGGCCGCTGACGTGCTATGGATCAACGACTCCAAGGCGACCAATCCCCACGCGGCCGAAGCTTCACTGTCCAGCTTCAGCGACATCGTCTGGATCGCGGGCGGGCTTCCCAAGGGCGTGGACTACGATCCGCTGATCCAGCAGATCGCCTCGCGGCTGCGCTACGTGATCCTCATCGGCACAGACTCCTCTCAGCTGAGGTCCAGCCTGGAGCGACACGCGCCGCAGGTGCCGGTGCTCGGGGGTGGAGCAGGGGAAGATGAGACGCAGGCGCAGCTGCGCTCCACTGACGGAGCCGCGGCGATGCGCGCCGCGGTGAGCGCCGCGAACCGCTCGGCGGAACCAGGACACACCGTGCTGCTGGCCCCGGCCGCAGCATCGATGGATCAGTTCCGCTCCTATGCCGAGCGCGGACAGGCGTTCATTGACGCCGTCGCCGCGCTGATGGAGAACCAGACCTAGACCCGACCTGAGACGCCACATCAAGGAGGCCACGATGACCGCAACATCCGATGCCTCCCGGCTTACCACCCGTTCGCCGCGCGCCCCACGGGACGCCTCCGATGAGGAGGCAGTTCACCCCGACGAGCAACCATCGGACGGTTCAGCCGGACGTGCCTGGCGCGAGGAACGCGCCGCCCGCCGGGCCGAGCGTGTGCGTCAGGTGTGGAACTTCTTCGAAGGCGGCAACCCGCACACCAACTACTGGATTGTGCTGGGCTGCACCGTCGCCCTGGCTGCCATCGGCCTGACGATGGTGCTCTCCTCCACCTCCGTGGATGCCTCGGGCCAGCCCTTCACCACCGTGACCCGCCAGGCCAGCTGGGCCGTGGTCGGCATCGTCGGCATGCTGATCACCTCCGTCATGCCCACCCGGTGGATGCGCTTCCTGGGCTGGGCCGCCATGATCCTCTCGGCGATCATGCTCATGCTGGTCGCCTTCACCCCCCTGGGTGATTCCGGCGGTGGCTCCACCAACTGGCTGCAGATCGGCCCTGTCCGCGGGCAGCCGTCGGAGCTGGCGAAGCTCGGCCTCGTGCTCTGGGGAGCGGCCGTGCTCGCTCGCAAGGGCGGGCTCGTGGCCCAGTTCTCTCACTGGATGGTGCCCTTCGTGGCCCCGGGGGCGCTCTCCGTTCTGGCCCTCGTTCTGGCCGGCGGTGACCTCGGCACCGCCATCGTGCTGATCCTCATCATCGGAGCCCTGCTCTTCGTCGCGGGTGTGGGGATGCGCTACTTCCTCACCGCAGCAGCGGCCGCCATCGCCGCCGTCGCCCTGCTGATGTGGGTGACCCCGTACCGCATGCTGCGCGTCTATGCCTGGCTGGGCATGAACTGCGACCACATCACCGAGCCCTGCTATCAGACCCAGCACGGACTCTTCGCCCTGGCCTCCGGCGGCTTCTGGGGCGTGGGGCTGGGACAGTCCCGCCAGAAGTGGGACTACATTCCCGAGGTCCACAACGACTTCATCTTCACGATCATCGGAGAGGAGCTGGGGTTGCTTGGCACCTTCACGGTTCTCGGGCTCTTCGTTCTGCTCGTGGTGGGCATCTTCCGGGTAGCCGCCAACTCCAAGGACCACTTTGTGGTGCTGGTCTGCGTCGGCGTGGCCGCATGGCTGGTGGGGCAGGCCTTTATCAACATCGCCATGGTCACCGGCCTGCTGCCGGTCGTCGGTGTGCCGCTGCCCTTCATCTCCTACGGCGGTTCGGCGCTGACTTGTGCCCTGCTGGCCGTCGGCGTGGTGCTCAACTTCGCTCGCCGGCAGCGCGTGGAGGCCGCCAAACCCACCAAGCCCCGGCGCTCGGCGCCCAAGCGGTCTACACTGGCACCGCTGAATAAGCAGAGCGCCTGAGCGCCTGACCCGACCCAGCCCTAAGGAGCCCCCTTCGTGACCGAGCAAGGACCCTCCGCCGTGCCCGAGCGCAGCGTGACCAAGGACAGCGGGGCCGCAGATGCGCCCGCCGTTGTTCTCGCCGGAGGCGGCACAGCCGGCCACGTCAGCCCCATGCTCGCCATCGCTGAGGCCATCAGGCGACTGGCACCGCAGGCGCGGCAGAGCATGATCGGCACCCAGAGCGGATTGGAGACTCGGCTGGTCCCCGCGGCCGGCTACGACCTGGAGACGATCGAGAAGGTCCCCTTCCCTCGCCGCCCCACCCGAGACCTCTTCGCCTTCCCCCGGCGCTTCCGCGCCGCGATCGACGACGCCGCTGCCATTCTGCAGGCCAGGAGAGCCGACGTCGTCGTCGGTGTGGGCGGATACGTCTGTCCCCCAGTCTTCCTCGCGGCGAAGCGGCTCAGCATCCCCGTAGTGCTGCACGAGGCCAACGCGCGCCCCGGTATGGCCAATAAGCTCGGATCCCGTTTCGCCGCCTTTACCGGGGTGGCCTTCGAGGGCACCCCGCTGAAGAACGCCGAATGGGTGGGGATGCCCATGGCCCGGACGATCTCCCAGCTGGACCGCCGGGCTGAGCAGGCCGCTGCCCGGGAGGCTCTGGGGCTGGACCCCGAGCTGACCACGCTCGTCGTCACCGGCGGTTCCTCCGGTGCGTTGAACCTCAATAACGCCGTGGCCTCCGCGCTAGAGGACATCCTGGCCACCGGAGTTCAGGTCCTGCACCTGACTGGCCGGGACAAAGCCGTCACGGACCGCCACGGCACTCCGCTGACCGCCGAGCGCTACCACCAGCGCGAGTACCTGGACGGCATGCACCTGGCCTACGCCGCCGCGGACCTCATCGTGGCGCGTTCCGGCGCCGCCACCGTCAGTGAGGTGGCCGCTGTGGGGCTGCCGGCGGTGTTCGTTCCGCTGCCCGTGGGCAACGGTGAGCAGGAGCTCAATGCTCGGGGGCTGGTCGACGCCGGGGGAGCGCTGCTGGTCAAGGACGAGCACTTCACCCGCGCCTGGATCCGCCGCAACATTGTTCCCCTTCTGGAGGATCCCCGCCTGCTGCTGACCATGGAGAAGCAGTCCGCAGAACGCGGCATCAGCGACGCCGATGAGCGCATGGCCCGGGCTGCCCTCCGTGCGGCTGGATACGAGGTGCAGAGGTGAAGCGGCTGAGCGAACTGGGCCGCGTCCACTTCCTGGGTCTCGGCGGAGTCGGAGTCTCAGCCGTGGCGCGTCTGCTGCAGGCCGCCGGTGTGCCGATCTCGGGAACGGACGCCAAAGAGCTTCCCGTGCTCGACGAGTTCCGTGCCGCCGGGGCTCCCATCCGCATCGGATATTCAGCCGAGAACATCGCCTCCGTAGAAGCTGAGTCGGGGGAGAAGGTGGCTACGGTGATCGCCTCCTCGATTGCCAAGCCGGGCAACCCAGAGTACGACGACGCCGTCTCCCGCGGCCTGCCGATTCTTCACCGCTCGGAGGGCCTGGCCGCGTGTATGGCCGAAGCCCGGGGGATCGCCGTCGCGGGCACCCATGGCAAGACCACGACCTCCTCGATGACTGCAGTCATGCTGCGGGAGGCGGGCCTGGATCCGAGCTTCGCCATCGGGGCCAATATTGCCGGACTCAACGTCAATGCTGCGGCGGGGACGGGGGAGTGGTTCGTGGCCGAAGCCGACGAGTCCGACGGTTCCCTGCTCAACTATGCTCCCGAAGTCGCGATCGTCACCAACGTGGAGCCGGACCACCTGGACCACTACGGCACCGCAGAAGCCGTCGAGCAGGTCTTTGTGGACTTCACCGAGCGGATCCTGGACGGCGGCTGCCTGATTGTGTGCCTGGACGACGCCGGCGCCGCCAAGCTGCTGGGGGCCGTGCAGGAGCCCCTGACGGCCCGCGGGGTGCGCGTTCTCACCTATGGCACCCATGCCGAGGCGCAGCTGCGGATCACAGACCGCGCGGGCGTCGGGCTGGGCCAGGAGGTCACCTTCAGCCATGGCTCCGAGCAGGCCGCTGCGCAGCTTCTGGTGCCCGGGGTGCACAATGCACTCAATGCCGCGGCGGCGGTGGCGGTGGGCCTCTACGCAGGCCTGAGTCTGGAGTCTGCATCCCGCTCGGTAGGCGCCTTCCGGGGAAGCTCCCGCCGTTTCGACCTCAAAGGTCAGGTCGCAGGGGTGACTGTCTACGACGATTATGCCCACCACCCCACCGAGGTAGCCGCGGTGCTGGCCGCGGCTCAGAGCGCGGCAGGGAATGGGAAGGTTCACGCGATCTTCCAGCCCCATCTCTTCAGCCGCACCCAGGCCTTCGCCGCAGAGTTCGGAGACGCACTGCGCGCGGCCGACACGGTGGCTGTGCTGGAGATCTTCCCCGCCCGCGAGGAGCCCATCGAGGGGGTGACCGCCCAGCTGCTGGGCCACACGGTCTACTCCCGTGAGGAAGCGGTGGCCGCCGTCGTCGCCCCTGCGCGTGCGGGAGACCTTATTCTGACTCTCGGGGCCGGGGACGTCACGGAACTGGGTCCCAGCATTCTGGAGGCACTGAGCTCGCGTGAGAAGACTGGGGAGCCCGCGGCCTGATGGCTGAGACTCTCGCGTTCCCGGAACCCGAGGCGGTCACCCAGCGGAAGCGGCGGCGTCGCGGTCTGATGCTGCTGGGCGGGGTCTTTGCGCTGCTGCTGGCCCTGGTGGCCACGCTCTACTTCTCGCCGCTGCTGAGCATTCGGCACATCGAGATCACCGGCAATGACCTGCTCACCGACGCCAGGGCGCAGGAGCTGGTCTCCGAGCTCTACGGCACACCGCTTCCCCAGGTGGGGACGCGGGAGGTCTCCCGCATGCTGGAGGACGAGAGCGTCGTCGCCGAGGTCGACAGCACCGCCGAGCTGCCGCACACCCTGCACATCACTCTCGTGGAGCACCCGCCCGTAGCGGAAGTCCACGAAGAGGATGCGGTGCGCTTCTACAACGAGCACGGGCAGATCATCCGCGAGTTTCCCGGCCATGAGGCGATGCAGGCTGAGGGGTACCCGACCGCGGAGATCTCCTCGGAGGCGGCGCTGGAGGATCAGGCAGTCTTCGACACGATCGTCTCCGTGCTGGGACAGCTGCCGGAGGAAGCACGAGAAGCCACTGAGACCGCCACCGCCGGCTCCATCGATTCCGTACAGCTGCAGCTGCGAGACGGACGGACCATCATCTGGGGCAGCGACGACCAGGGCCAGGAGAAGGCCGCGGTGCTCCAGGCGATCCTTGCCTCCGACGCCGAGGAGTTCACCGACGTCGAAACCATCGATATATCCACGCCGCTGACGCCGGTTACCCGCTGAACTCCAGGCGGGCCGGTAGGGTGGGCACCAACGCATAAGGGAACCCTCGCGACGAGGTGGCGGGCATGGTCCGCCGCTGGGACTAAGGTTCAAGTGCAACTTGAACCTTGCTGAGGGCGACAGGACAACTGAAGAATGACAGATGTCACGAAGGCTCCCGACTGCCTGGGCGGCTCACGGCGTCAGATGGTGACTAGCGGCTCAACCGATGCATCCGCGAACTGCATCGGCTGAAAGCCTCGGACACACCGGATGACGGGCGAGGCAGTGAGGAGCCAGGAGCAGCCCATTATGGCAGCGGGGGTCTTCGTGCATCTGTGACTTCTCGAGAAGCAAGGGACATATCAACGTGGCAGCACCGAACAACTACCTCGCCGTGATCAAGGTCGTCGGCATTGGTGGCGGCGGCGTCAACGCCGTCAACCGGATGATCGAAGTCGGACTGCGTGGTGTCGAGTTCATCGCGATCAATACCGACGCACAGGCGCTGCTGATGAGCGATGCCGACGTCAAGCTGGACGTCGGGCGTGAGCTGACTCGTGGACTGGGCGCAGGCGCCAACCCCGACGTGGGGCGCCAGGCCGCCGAGGACCACGCCGAAGAGATCGAGGAGGTCCTGCGCGGGGCCGACATGGTCTTCGTCACCGCCGGCGAAGGTGGTGGCACCGGTACCGGCGGCGCCCCCGTTGTGGCGCGTATCGCCCGATCCCTGGGCGCGCTGACCATCGGTGTGGTCACCCGTCCCTTCACCTTCGAAGGCCGGCGCCGCGCCAGCTCCGCCGAGTCCGGCATTGAGGCCCTGCGTGATGAGGTCGACACCCTCATCGTCATCCCGAACGACCGCCTGCTGTCCATCTCGGACAAGAACGTCTCGGTGCTGGATGCCTTCCGCTCCGCCGACCAGGTGCTGCTCTCCGGTGTGCAGGGCATCACCGACCTGATCACGACTCCCGGCCTCATCAACCTGGACTTTGCCGACGTGAAGTCGGTCATGCAGGGCGCCGGTTCCGCTCTGATGGGCATCGGCTCGGCGAATGGGGAAGACCGCGCCGTCAAAGCAGCAGAGCTGGCCATCGCTTCGCCACTGCTGGAGGCCTCCATCGACGGCGCTCACGGCGTGCTGCTCTCCATCCAGGGCGGCTCCGACCTCGGCCTGTTCGAGATCAACGAGGCCGCTCGTCTGGTGCAGGAGGTCGCGCACCCGGAGGCCAACATCATCTTCGGTGCTGTCATCGACGACGCTCTGGGCGACGAAGCACGGGTGACCGTCATCGCCGCGGGCTTCGACCAGGTGGACGCCACCTCAAAGCCGGTAGCCCCTGCGGCCGGTGCTCCGCCGCAGCGACCGGCAGCTCCAGTGGCGCCCATTGCCGGTGCTACCGCCGGGGCGGCAGCCGCACCGCGCAGCGCAGGATCCGCCGCTTCCGGCGACACCGCCCCCACCCCGCGGGTCAAGCCCTCTGCCCCCGAGGCCGAGGAGATCCCCGAGATCGTGGAGTCGGACTACACGGGCAGCCGCGACGACGACCTGGATGTGCCCGACTTCCTGAAGTAGTCGCGTCGCCCAACTCATACTTCTGGCGATAACCTTCCCATCGAGTGCGGGGGTGCCGCTTGCCGTTCCAGGCAGGGGCGCCCCCGTTCTGCTGTGCAGGAGACCTGACCCCAGACAGTGCCGCAGGGCTGAGACAATGGGGACTATGTTGCAGACGCCCGAGCACAGTTCCCCGCGCTCTCCGTTCTGGTGGTCACACACCCAGGACGGTATTCGTCTGGGCTTCACCTCCATCGGTGCAGGCAGCCTGTCTCTGAACGTGGGGGAGGGTGGCGAGCAGAACCGCCGAGACCTCGAACGCCACATGGGGCTGGAGTCCGGGGCGCTGCGGTTCCTGCATCAGGTCCACTCCGCCGATGTACTGGACGCAGAGGCGGAGTTTCCAGACGCTGTGCCCACCGGCGACGCCTGGGTATCAGCGCAGGCTTCCCAGGCGCTGGCCATCATGACCGCCGACTGTCTTCCGGTACTCTTCGCTGGTCGCCGCCAGGACGGCAGTCCACTGATCGGCGCCGCTCACGCGGGCCGGGTCGGACTGCTGGGCGGAGTGCTAGAGAATACCGTGGCGGCGCTGCGCGAACGAGGTGCCGAGCAGCTCACCGCCTGGATCGGGCCTGCGGCCTGCGGGCGCTGCTATGAAGTCCCCCAGCGCATGGTGGATGAGCTGGCAGAGGCTCGTCCCGCCCTCGCCTCGATGACCAGCTGGGGTACTCCGGCTCTGGACCTGCGCGCAGAGGCGACTCGCGTGCTGCAGGAGGATGGCGCCGTCGTCGTCGACGTCTTCGGCTGCACCCTGGAGGACCCCGATCTGTACTCTCATCGCCGCTCGCAGCAGGAGGGCACCCCCGACGGGCGCATCGCAGGCGTCATATGGTGGAAACCATGACCGACATCCCCCCTTCGACGCCGGTGCCCTCCGGCGGGAGCTCCCAGCCCGACGCCCGCCGTGCCGAGCTCGCCGAGAACCTCACGGCGGTGAGGCAGCGCATCGCCGACGCCGTCACTGCCTCCGGGACCCATCAGGCGCCAGAGCTCATCGTCGTCACCAAGTATTTTCCCGCTGCCGATGTGCAGCGGCTCTATGACCTGGGGGTCCGTGAGGTGGGGGAGAACAAAGACCAGGAGGCCTCCGCGAAGGCGCTCGAGGTGGGCAGCCGCGAGGGGCTGCGGTGGCACTTTATTGGCCAGCTGCAGTCCAACAAGGCTAAGTCAGTGCTCCGCTACGCCGACGCCGTGCACTCGGTGGACCGGACTTCACTGCTGAAATCCCTGATCAAAGCCGCCACCAGGGCCCGCCAGGAAGGGGCCCGGAGTACAGACCTGGAGTGCTTCATCCAGGTCGACCTGCGCCAGCCCGTGCCCGCCGACGGCCGGGGTGGTGCCGACCCGGGACAGATTCCCGCTCTGGCCGAGATGATCACCGCCGCCGAGGGGCTGCGCCTGGCGGGGCTGATGGCTGTGGCACCCCTGGACGAGCCCGCCGGACCAGCGTTCGAACGTCTGGCCGCACTCTCGCAGCAGCTGAGGTCCCAGCATCCGGAGGCCACGGGGATCTCGGCGGGCATGAGCCAGGATTTGGAGGCAGCCGTGGCTCACGGAGCGACACACCTGCGTATTGGCCGTGATGTGCTCGGCGCGCGACCGTCCCCACGGTAATGTCTGACACGCGCACTAAACCCAACCTTCCCCAGGAGATCCTCATGGCCGGTGCATTCAAGAAGACCATGATCTACCTCGGCTTGGCCGATGGTGATGACTACCAGGACGAATCGTTCTCCAACGATCGTGCCCCCGCACGCAGCGAGGCCGGTGCCCAGCGTGCGGCCTCCGTGCAGCACACCGGAGCAGTGTCTGCTCCCACCGGCGCCGTGCAGGCTCCTGCCCGCCCGACTGCTGTGGCCTCTGCGCCCGCCCAGGCGCCCCAGGCCGACGCCGGACAGGTGGTCTCCCTGGCTGATCGCGCCGGTGCCTCCAACTCCTCGAGCAGCTCCGCTGCCGGGCAGTACAACAGCACCAACCTCGCAGTGGACCCCGAGTACCGGGCTCCGGTGACTCCGATCAAGCGTGCCCCCTCCACCCGGGATGAGAGCGAACCCATGCGTAAAATCACCACCGTCCACCCCCGCTCCTACAACGACGCCAAGGTCATCGGCGAATCCTTCCGCGAGGATATCCCCGTGATCATGAACGTCTCGGAAATGGGTGAGGCCGAGGCCAAGCGTCTCGTAGACTTCGCTGCCGGTCTGGTGTTCGGACTGGGCGGCTCCATCGAGCGCGTGACCAACAAGGTCTTCCTGCTGACCCCGAAGAACGTCGAGGTCCTGGCGGAGGAGCGCAGCGCTGCCGAGCCCGAGGCCGCACCTGCCGGCTTTTTCAACCAGAGCTGAAGCTGTTCCGGTAGCCTAAACCTCCGTGGACCTCATTACCGCACCGCTCTATCTGCTCCTGACGCTGTATCAGTTTGCCCTGATCATCAGGATCGTCTTCGACATCACTACCCAGTATTCGCGTCACTGGCGCCCCAAGGGCCTGGCGCTGATGCTTGCGGTGGGCGTGTACTCCGTCACCGATCCACCGATTCGGTGGATTCAGTCGAAGATCCCGCCGCTGCAGCTGGGCGGCATTGCGCTGGACATGGGGTTCATCATCCTCTTCTTTGTCACGGTGATCGGTAAGTCAGTCCTCCACGCCACCTCGTTCTGAGTCGGCAGGCGGGGTTTCCCCGCCCGCGGGACTAACACCGTGAAACCCCGACTTGAAGGTTGAGGTCGAGGGCTGTGGCGCACCGTGGGTATTCTGTGCGGTGACTAGCCCGCTTCCCGGCCACTCGATGAGGTGTTTTACATGGCTCTGACTCCCGAAGATCTCCTGAACAAGGAGTTCCCGGAGACCAAGTTTCGTCCCGGCTATGACAAGGACGAGGTCGATGACTTCCTTGATGAGGTCGTCGTCGAATGGCGTCGCCTGATTCAGGAGAACGAGGAGCTCAAAGCTGAGGTCTCGAAGCTCCAGGATCAGCTTGACAACGATCCTCGTCACGTCGAGCCTGACGATCTCAAGGACGCCGGTCTCTCCGGCTACGCGGGCACCGCGGCCGAGGTCACGGGCACCCTTGACCGGATTGAGGACGAGGACACCGAGCAGGACGCTGAGCAGGGCAGCGAGGAGTCGGAGCTCAAGGCTGATCCGAACGTCACGGCCTACCCCGAGTACGCGCTGGGCACCCGTCCGGCCCAGGAGCGCCCCGCCCCTGCCCAGGAGCCTGCACCGGCCTCCTCCGGCAGCGAGGGCCCTGCCGCCGAGGCCGCCGGTGTGCTGGCCATGGCGCAGAAGCTCCACGATCAGTACGTGGCCGAGGGCGAGCAGACTCGTGCGCGCTACATCGAGGAGGGCGAGAAGACTCGCGCCGCTTACATCGCTGAGGGCGAGGCTAAGCGGGAAGAGCTCATTAGCGAGGGTACGGCCAAGCGCGAGGAGCTGATCACCGAGGGCACCACGAAGCGTGAGGAACTCATCACTGAGGGTGAGGAGACTCGCGCAGCCTACATCCTCGAGGGCGAGACCAAGCGGGATGAGCTGATCACCGACGCCGAGACCCGTGCCGAGAACATGATCGAAGAGGCGGAACTGACCTCCACTCGGACCCTCAACGCCCTGGAGCGGAAGAAGGCAGATCTGGAGTCGAAGGTCAGCGAGCTCACCGGGTTCGAGCGTGACTACCGTGCGCGTCTGAAGGACTACATCGAGTCCCAGCTCAACGAGCTGAACACCAAGGGCTCCATCGAGAAGGAAGCCACCGGCTCCTAATCGCTAAGACGGCGGCTCCCAAGTAGAATCACAGGGATGCCGAAGTCCTCCACAACACCAAGCCGCAGGGCCGCGCTCCTCCTCGCCGGAGGGGTCGCGGCCCTAGCCTTTGTCCTTGACCAAGTCACCAAGATTTGGGTGGAGCGCAATATGACCCTGGGGGAGCAGATCGATGCGCTCCCGCCGGTGCTCTACTGGCGCTATCACCTGAACCCGGGCGCGGCTTTCTCCATGGGCACCGACTACACCTGGTTCTTCACCCTCGTCATGGTGGGCGTGCTGGGATTCGTCATCTGGCACTCGCGCCGGCTCGGCGGCTCCTGGGCGTGGGCCCTGGCGCTGGGTGGACTGGCCGGGGGAGTCGCCGGCAACCTGACCGACAGGCTGTTCCGCGCCCCCTCTTTGGTAGACGGCGAGTTCGTCTCCTTCGCCCAGGGGCATGTGGTGGACTTCATCGCAGTGCCTCGATTCGCGATCTTCAACATCGCGGACTCCTTCATCGTCTGTTCAATCATCGGCCTCTGCGCCCTGATGGTCTTCGGCTTTGAAATGGATGGCACCCGCCACACCAAGAAGAGCGCCGAGGAGACCGAGAAGGCTCCCGAGGACGACGCCGCAGCCGATAAGGACGCCCCCGCATGAGCAAGTCTTTCCCCACCGATCCACCGGTCATCACAGAGGAGCCTCTTGACGAGCACCCCGGACCGGTCGAGTTCACCGTTCCTGCAGAGCTGGCAGGCAAACGAGCCGACGCCGTCGTCGCCGCCCTGTGCGACACGTCCCGCACCGAGGCGGCAGCCTGGCTGACCGATGATCGCGTGCGATGGGCCCAGGACCGCACCCAAGCCCACAGTCAGTCCGGACGTGCCGCCGGAGCGCTGGTGAAGAAGTCGGAGAAGATACCCGCCGGGGCGCTGATCGCCGTGGACATCCCCGAGAAGACGGATCCCAGCGAACTGAGGATTGAACCCGTGGAAGACCTGCACCTGCTGCACGAGGACACCGACATTGTGGTGGTCGACAAGCCCGTCGGCGTTGCCGCTCACCCGTCCCCGGGCTGGCACGGCCCCACAGTCATCGGCGGGCTGCTGGCTCAGGGGGTGGAGATCGCAACCTCCGGCGCCCAAGAGCGCCGCGGGATTGTGCACCGCCTCGACGTCGGCACCTCCGGTGTGATGGTGGTGGCCAAGACTGAACGGGCCTACACGCTGCTGAAGGACGCTTTCCGCAACCGCACCATCTCCAAGACCTACCACGCGTTGGTGCAGGGACTACCTGATCCCCATGAAGGCACCATTGATGCCCCCATCGGCCGGCACCCGGGCCACGACTGGCGCTTCGCGGTCATCGACGGCGGGCGCGACGCGCGCACGCACTACCGGCTCCTGGAAGCCTATGGGCGTGCCAGTCTCCTGGACATCACTCTGGAGACCGGCCGGACCCACCAGATTCGCGTGCACTTCTCGGCGATGGGACACCCGTGCGCCGGAGACCTGACCTACGGTGCTGACCCCCACCTGGCCAGCGAGCTGGGACTGACGCGGCAGTGGCTGCACGCGGTGGAGCTGGGATTCACCCACCCGGGCACGGGGCAGGACGTGAGCTACCGCAGCGAATATCCGGCAGACCTGCGTCAGGCGTTGGAGATCCTGGAAGCCTAGGAGGGCCTTCGATGAAGCAAGACTTTGTCCACCTGCACAACCACACCGAGTACTCCATGCTCGATGGAGCCGCCAAGATCGATGAGCTCTTCGAGCAGACCAAAGAGCTCGGCATGTCCTCCATCGCCACCACGGACCACGGGTTCATCTTCGGTGCCTATGAGTTCTGGAAGAAGGCCAAGGCCCATGACGTGAAGCCGATCATCGGCATCGAGGCCTACCTGACCCCCGGCACCCATCGCACAGACCGTACGCGCGTGCGCTTCGGCGACGGCGTTGATGACGTCTCCGGCGCCGGTGCCTACACCCACATGACGATGTGGGCTGAGTCGACCGAGGGCATGCACAACCTCTTCCGCGCCTCGTCGCTGGCCTCCTTGGAGGGATACTTCTACAAGCCGCGTATGGACCGGGAGATTCTCCAGACCTACGGCAAGGGAATCATCGCGACCACCGGCTGCCCCGGCGGCGAGATTCAGACCCGGCTGCGCCAGGGTCAGTACGAGGAGGCCAAGAAGGCCGCCGGAGAGTTCCGCGACATTCTCGGCAAGGAGAACTTCTTCTGCGAGATCATGGACCACGGCATCGAGGTCGAGAAGCGGGTCCGCACCGACCTGATGCGCCTGGCCAAGGAGATGAATCTCCCGCTGGTGGCCACGAACGATCTTCACTACACCCACGCTCACGATGCCAAAGCTCACGGCGCGCTGCTGTGCGTGCAGTCCAACTCCACCCTGGATGATCCCAACCGCTTCAAGTTCGAGTCAGAGGAGTTCTACCTGAAGTCCCCGGCGCAGATGCGGGACCTGTTCCGGGACTTCCCCGAAGCCTGCGACAACACGCTGCTCATCGCTGAGCGCTGTGAGGTGGAGTTCAACGAGTCGGCCTCGTATATGCCGAAGTTCCCCGTACCCGATGGCGAGTCGGAGGAGTCCTGGTTCATCAAGGAGGTCGAAAAAGGCCTGCACTACCGGTTCCCCAACGGCATTCCCGACGACGTGCGCAAGCAGGCCGAGTACGAGATCGGCGTGATCACCAAGATGGGCTTCCCCGGCTACTTCCTCGTGGTCGCGGACTTCATCAACTGGGCCAAGGAGAACGGCATCCGCGTGGGACCCGGGCGTGGCTCCGGTGCAGGTTCGATGGTCGCCTACGCCATGCGCATTACCGACCTGAACCCGCTGCAGCACGGGCTCATCTTTGAGCGCTTCCTGAACCCGGACCGCGTGTCCATGCCTGACTTCGATGTGGACTTCGATGATCGTCGTCGTTCCGAGGTGATCCAGTACGTCGTCAACAAGTATGGCGATGAGCGCGTGGCGATGATCGTCACCTACGGCACCATCAAGTCCAAACAAGCCCTGAAGGACGCCGCGCGCGTGATGGGTGAGCCGTTCCAGACTGGTGAGCGCCTGACCAAGGCGATGCCGCCGGACGCCCAGGGCAAACCCATGCCGCTGGGGGATATCTTCGACAAGAGCTCCAAGCGCTACGCCGAGGCCTCTGAGATGCGCGAGACCGTGGAGGGCGACCCCCGGCTGAAGGAGATCTTCGACCTGGCCACCGGTCTGGAGGGACTGAAGCGCCAGTGGGGCGTCCACGCCGCCGGCGTCATCATGTCCTCTGATCCGCTCATCGACATCATCCCGCTCATGAAGCGCGAGCAGGACGGCGCCATCATCACGCAGTTCGACTATCCGACCTGTGAAACCCTGGGCCTGATCAAGATGGACTTCCTGGGTCTGCGCAACCTGACGATCATCTCCGACGCCCTGGACAACGTGAAGCAGAACAAGGGCGTAGAGATTGACCTCGAAACGCTCGGGGTGGATGACCGGCCCGCCTATGAGCTGCTGGCCCGCGGTGACACGCTGGGTGTGTTCCAGCTCGACGGCGGACCGATGCGTTCGCTGCTGCGACTGATGCGGCCGGATAACTTCGAAGACATCTCTGCAACCATTGCACTCTACCGCCCCGGGCCCATGGGTGCGAACTCGCACACCAACTACGCGCTGCGCAAGAACGGGCAGCAGGACGTGACTCCGATTCACCCCGAGCTGGAGGAGCCGCTCAAGGAGATTCTCGACACCACCTACGGCCTGATCGTGTATCAGGAGCAGGTGATGGCGATCGCGCAGAAGGTGGCTGGCTACTCGCTGGGACAGGCGGATATTCTCCGCCGTGCGATGGGCAAGAAGAAGAAGTCTGAGCTGGACAAGCAGTTCGAGATCTTCTCGGGGGGTATGAAGGAGCGTGGCTACTCCGAAGCGGCGATCACCACGCTCTGGGAGATCCTGCTGCCGTTCTCCGATTACGCCTTCAACAAGGCCCACTCGGCTGCCTACGGTCTTATCGCGTACTGGACCGCGTACCTGAAGGCGAACTACCCGGCCGAGTACATGGCCGCTCTGCTGACGTCGGTGGGTGAGAACCGCGACAAACTGGCCATGTATCTCTCCGAGTGCCGGCGCATGGGAATCACGGTGACCCCGCCCAGCATCAATGAATCCGACCTGACCTTCACGCCCGTCGGTGACGACACCATTCGCTTTGGCATGGGGGCTGTGCGCAATGTGGGTGCGAATGTGGTGGCTGGCATGGTCGAAGCGCGCACCGAACAGGGCGCCTTCGAGTCCTTCAGTGACTTCTTCAAGAAGGTGCCGCTGCACGTCTGCAACAAGCGCACCATCGAATCCCTGATCAAGGCGGGCGGTTTCGACGAGCTGGGTCATACGCGCCGTGCGCTGGTGGCGGTTCATGAGCAGGCCATCGACCAGGCGGTGAAGCAGAAGAAGGACTCACTGCAGTACGAGACCGACATCTTCGGTGCCATGTCCACCGGCAACGACGGCATGGACGACTTTGATGCGGTGCCCATCCCTGAGATCCCCGAGTGGGAAAAGATGGACAAGCTGGGCTTTGAGCGGGAGATGCTGGGACTCTACGTCTCCGATCATCCGCTGCAGGGCAAGGAGCGTGTTCTTGCCCAGCACGCGGATCGCTCCATTGCCGGCGTCGTCTCCGAGGAGGGCCCGCCCGACGGCGCTGTCATTACGATCTGCGGCATGATCACCGGACTCGAGCGACGAGTGGCGAAGTCCGGCAATCCCTACGCTCGGGCCACGGTGGAAGACATGGTCGGCTCCATCGAGGTCATGTTCTTCGGCAAGACGTACCAGGCCGTCTCCATGGTGCTGGCCGAGGATCTCATTGTGGCGGTGAAGGGCAACGTGGACCGGCGCGACGACGGCGGAGTGGTCATCAAGGCCATGGACGTCACCGTGCCGGAGGTCAGCGAGGACGGCACTTCAGGGCCGGTGGTCCTGCAGATGCCCATGCAGAAGGCCACAGAGAAGACCGTGACCGAGCTGGGGCAGACGCTGAAGGCTCATCGAGGCAGCTCGGATGTGCACATCCGGTTGGTCAATGGCGAGAAGGTCGAGATTATGCGGTTGGGCAATGACTTTCAGGTCACGCCCTCGCCCGCCCTTTTCGGTGACCTGAAGGCACTGCTGGGCCCGGCCTGTCTCAAAATGGCCTAGAGGTCGTGTGCGGGTCCGCGCCATGCGGAGGAGAAGGCTGTCACCAGCCACCAGAGGCTGGCTCCGGCCCAGAGAAGGAACATCAGGGTGGCGGTGATCCCCAGTCCAGCGGTCTGCTGCAAGCTCGCCAGGCCAAAGACCTCGGGTGCGGCGTAGAGGACCATCCACAGCACCCCGAGGACAAGGGCGCCCACGCCGATGTTGCGTCCAGCACGGGACCCCGAGCGCAGCATGACCCAGACCCATAGGTAGAGCACCGCGCCGATGCCCAGGGTCACCACGGTGATGATGGAGACCACGAAGGCATGCAGTGCGGCGCCGTTCATCTGGTCGGTGCCCCGACTGCGTGCCAGCTCCTCCACGGGGCCGGTGGATCCGGCGTAGAGCAGCAGCAGTGCCACGCCGACGAACGCTGCTCCGGAGATCACAGTAGCTCGGGCTGTGCGCGCGGCCGCCTCCTCGCGGGTGCTTGGGCCAGACCCTGTCATAGATGCTCCTGCCGGGCCTCGAGCGGACAGTGTGCTTCGATCTTGGCCGGGCCCAGGACTCGGCGCAACCCCTGGGGCGTTCCCGGCGACAGCAGTAGAGCGCTCCACCACCAGATATTGTGCCCAGCCGCTTTGGGGGCACGATATGTAGTGGGTATCCTGGTGCTCAGGGAGAGGAGGCCCTATGTACTGTCCATACTGCCGCCATGACTCATCGCGCGTGGTGGATTCGCGCACCCTTGAGGACGGCTCGGGAATCAGGCGACGCCGCCAGTGCCCAGTCTGCTCCAAGCGCTTCACCACCGTGGAGACCACCTCGCTGAGCGTTATCAAGCGCTCCGGCGCTGCCGAGCCATTCGACCGTTCCAAGGTCATCAATGGTGTACGCAAGGCCTGCCAGGGGCGCCCCGTGTCCAACGATGACCTCGCTGTGCTGGCCCAGGAGGTTGAGGAGACCATTCGTGCCTCCGGCAACGCCGAGGTGGACGCCAACGACGTCGGGCTGGCCATCCTCGGCCCGCTGAAGAAGCTCGACGTAGTCGCCTACATGCGTTTCGCCTCCGTGTACCGGGGCTTCGAGAACCTCGAAGACTTTGAGAAGGCCATTGAGGAGCTTCGCCGCGAGGAGCTTGAACCAGCCGGTTCCAGTCCGACCGTGGTCCAGCCGCGCTTCGGTTTCCGCTGAGTCGACTGAACCGAGAGGCGCCGGTATGACAGGCGCAGGAATTATCGGTAGAGTATGAGCCATACCGGCGGCGGTCTCTTCAGGGGAAGGTTGAGACCGCCGCCGGTTTTTCTGTATCCGGGGCGGATCCGCGGTCTGACCGGCGGCAGTCCGTGCCTTTCATCGCGACGGCGTACATTTCACCTCCAGCTTTCGCTAAGGTGAGGTCGTTGGTATGACTGCCGTGCAGAGAGGATGTACCGATGTCGGTCACCACCGGGCATACCTTTGTCGGCCGCGCCGCCGAACTGGAGCGGATCGCCGAGGCTGTTTCCCGTGTGCGCCGCGGACATACCCAGTTCGTCGTCATTGAAGCCCCCGCCGGAGTGGGCAAGACCAGTCTGCTGCGTCAGGCACTTGAAGGTCTGGAGGACTGGCCTGAGTTCGGTGTGGTCCTGGACGAGCGGATGCGTGAGGTACCAGGGGGAGCGGCTCTGAACCTGCTCCAGGTTCCGGGAACTACCCTTGAGAACCTGGATCGCGTCCTGACTGTGCGGCTGCGGGACGCAGCTCGCCTCGACACCCCGGCGCTGGTGACCGTCCACGAGCTTCAGCACGTGGACGAACGCAGCGCCGAGCTTTTCTGGCAGGGGCTCAGCGTGCTGGATCAGGGGCCTGTGCTGGTCATCATGACCGTACGCCCCACCCAGCGGCCCGAGGTGCGCAGGCTCATCCGTCTGGCTCAGGCCAGCCCGCACGGAACCCATATTTCTCTGGATCCGCTGCCGGACTGGCAGATTATGGAGTACCTGGAGAGTCGCCTCCGGCTTCCCGTGGGGATGGCGGTGGCGCGGGCCGTCCGGCGTGCGACAGACGGGTATCCACGGCTCGTCGAATCCGTCGCGGACCGGCTGTGCGCTCGCCACCTCGGGAAGCGCGGACTCGACCATACGCTGCGCACGCTGTTCGCTGACCCGGAGACCACCGCATTTCTGAGGGACATCGCGGCCGCAGTGGAGACACCGGATGCCCAGACCCGCCAGGCTCTGTACGTCCTTGCCGCCGCAGGTCAGCCCCTCTCCAAGCATCAGATGGAGCAGGTGCTGGCCCAGGAGGTCGATGTGGCAGCGCTGATGGGCACTCACGTGGTGCGATGGGACGCTCCCACATTCGGCTACGCCATCGAGCATGTCACCGTGGCCCGAGGGCTGCGTGCGGAGCTCACCCGTGAGGCCGAGGCAGAGATCCACCGAGCCCTCATGGGAATCACCACAGGCTTCGACGCGCTGCGCCACGAGACCGCCGCCCTGATGCTGGACTCCGGAAACGACCATCGCGAACGTTTGCACGGGCAGCTGATGGAGGCTTCACAGACTGCCGCACACGCGGGAGACATCGAGCAGGCCTTTGAGCTGACGCACCTCGCCTCGACCGTGTGTGCGTCTGAGCGCACCCTGGCCCAGCTGGTCCAGCTCGGAGTCTCGGTCGGCCGGGCCAAGCAGCTGACAGAGTTCGCCGACGTGGTCGAGGCCCTGCCGCCAAGCCAAACCCGTGCCGGTCTCATGGCCCTGATCGCCCTGGAGCGGAACGAGCCGGACCAGGCGCTCTTCGAGCTGGAGAGGTACGTCTCGGCGCACTGGTCCCCAGAGGGCTTGGCGGTCTACGCCCACGCCGTCTCAGATACCAGTGCCCATATGGTGGTGCGCGGCTCGCCGCTGCAGTCCAACGAGCTGCTGCAGCGAACCCTGCGCCAGCTTGAATCCTGGGAGCAGCAGCTGCGCAATGAACGTGCAAAGCTCATCTCCCAGACCACGGGTGAAAAGCCTCCGGCGTACCAGCTCGGACACGTCACGAGTTTGAAGGCAATGATCCAGGTCTGGCATGTGGCCTGCCAGCAGAACCCAGCCGAGGCCGGCGCGATCATCCATGAAATCACGGCAGCCATCGACCGACTGGAGCAGTATCCGGGCACAGAGATCGTCCGGACAGCCCTGCGCAGCGTTCGCGGTGCCAGATTGCGCCAGCTGGGCGATATCCAGGCCGCCTATGAGGACCTGCTTCCAGCCGCCGTGACCAACGCCGCCCTGACGTCATACGCCATCCACGCCAAGGTGCAGCTGGCGCTCGTTCTCTTCTCCGCAGGGCTGTGGCACGAAGCGCAGGAGTACGCAGCCGCTGCGGCAGGACACACCCTGCTGCAGAACGAGGACACTACCTCGCTGATGGCCTACGCGGTGGCATGCCTGGTGCCCGCCGCTCGGGGAGACTGGGAGGCGGTGGCTGAGATCGTCGAGACTCTCGAGCGGCTGCCGCACCCAGGGCCGGTGGTCACAGGGCTGGTTACATGGGTCAAGGCCTGGGGAGCCTCCGCCACGGGGGACGCTGAGGCATCGGCTCAGCTGCTCACCACCATGCGCCATTCCTCTGAGGGATGGATCACTGTGGGCGTGGAGCCGGCCGGAATGCTTGCCCGTGAGCTGTTCTACGCGGGCATGCCGGAGATGCTCCGGGTCATCATGCGGTCCCTGGCCAGCGAGGTTCCTGCACGGGATGATGTCTCGCTCACCGCAGTCACCGGAACCCGAGCCTTCGAGGCGTGGAGCCGCGGCGAGGCGGAGGAGGCGATGACGCACTTTGAAGAGGTGGCGCGGTACTTCGACGCCGCACCCCCGCTCCGTCCCACCCAACTGACCGGAGAGGGCGGTGGACGGGGCCTCTACAGGGCGCTGCTGGGCCTCGATATGGCGGCGCTGGTGGCCCAGTACCCGGAACGACTAGATCGGTATCGCTCCAGCGTCTTGGAACACCTCGTCTGGTCTGCCACGGTCTTCCAGTCATGCCACGCCAAGACCTTGCTGGCCCGGTCTACCGAACTGCTGAACACCATACGGTCGCAGGCACGCAGCCTCGCCCCGGAGCGGACTTCGGACCGAGCGCTGCCCGCCCTGACGGCTCCGGTTCCGCAGGTCGTGCTGCCGGTGATGGAGCAGCTCTCCCCGCGGGAGCGGGAGATTGCTGTAGCAGTCTCTCGCGGCAGCACCAATCGCGAGGTTGCCGAAAACCTGGTGATCTCTGTGCGCACGGTGGAGTATCACGTTGCGAATATCCTCGCCAAGCTTGGGCTGCACTCCCGGCGCGAGCTGCGTCAGCTACTCCGCCAGTAGTCTCCTGCCCGGTGCCCGGTGCCCGGTGCCCGGTGCCCGGTGCCCGGTGTTCGCCACGTGGTTACCCGTGGTTTACCCCGTGGCAACCACGGGGTAAACCACGGGACTTCGTGAAATGAACTACTTGGTTCCACCTGTTTTCTTCAGTTTTGAATGATTTCCCCGGTGCTCGGTCCTAAGCTAACGCAGGTTCCCTCCCTTCTCTGCCCTGATGCAGCCTGCTCAGCCGTACCCGAGGACACCTATGCCTGCTACTGCCCGTCGCCGACAGATCGGCACTGAGCGCAGCTTCACACCTCTACCGGTGGAGCACCCGCGCCCCACCGCTCAGAGGATCGCCATGAGTCGACTGGCGATCCTTGCCACCCTGCTGTTCTGGGCGAGCTATGTCGTCACCACCGTGCTGCGCGAATTCATCGAGCACGGCGGGCACAACTTCCGCTTCCACATGGAGGCAGCGTCCTACGTGGTCGTGGTGACCATGTTGACGTTCTCCGCGTTGATGTACCTTCTGGCTCGCCACGGCGCGCTGCTTCGCTTCCGCGATCATCACCGTGCCACCCGAGTGGAGCTGGATGAGCACTTTACGGACACTGAGCCGCCGATGACGGTGCTGGTGCCCTCCTACGCGGAGGAGCCTGAGGTCGTCGCCCAGACCCTCTGGTCGGCGGCACTGCAGGAGTACCCCGAGCTTTCCGTCGTGCTGCTCATCGACGATGCACCGCACCCGACCGAGGATGAACTGCGCCAGAGACTGGAACGCACCCGGGCCGTTCCGGCGGCGATTCAAGCGCAGCTGGAGGTCCCTCGCGCCCGGATGGCTGAAGCGCTGGACGCCTTCGAGCAAGAGCTGGGTGAATGGCAGCAGACGGCGAAACGTCAGGCTGCCCGGTACCGCAGCACCTCGGTGCTCCCGGTGCCCAGCGAGTACGTCACGGAGGAACAGGTCGCGGTGCTGGCGGGCCACTACTACTGGGCCTCCCGCTGGCTGACCAGTCTGGCCGAGGCACAGCGGAACGAAGACCACGTGGACACATTCTTTACCGATCAGGTGCTGGGCGGGCTGGCCCGAGACCTGAGAACAGTCGCCGAGGCACTGCGGCTCGCGGTTGAGGCGGGGGAGCTGCCCCGGGCTCATCGGATGCGCCAGCTCTACCGCCGGCTGGAGCGCATCTTCACCGCCCGCCTCAGCAGCTTCGAGCGCAAGCACTATGTCTCACTCTCCCACGAGGCCAATAAAGCGATGAATCTCAATGCCTATCTGGGGCTGCTGGACGGGGCATACCGTCTGGTGCAGCGTCCCTGCGGCCGGGTGCTGGAGAAGATCGGCTCGGCTGAATCCGAGGAGGCGGGCGAGGCGGACCTGGTGGTCCCTGCGGCCGACTTCGTGCTGACGCTGGACGCAGATTCCCTGCTCCTGCCGGAGTACTGCCTGCGGTTGGTGCACCTGATGCAGAGTCCGGGCAATGAGCGGATCGCCGTCGCGCAGACCCCCTACTCATCATTCCGCGGAGCCGGCAGCAGGATCGAGCGACTTGCCGGGGCCACCACTGACATCCAGCATCTGCTGCACCAGGGGATGACGCACTTCGGCGCGACGTTCTGGGTGGGGGCCAATGCGGTCATCCGTACCGAGGCGCTGCGGGATATCGCAGAGACCTCGTGGGAGGACGGCTTCGAGGTCACCCGATTCGTGCAGGACCGGACGGTGATCGAGGACACGGAGTCCAGCATCGATCTGGGCACCCATGGGTGGTCATTGACCAACTACCCTGAGCGCCTGTCCTACAGCGCCACCCCACCGGACTTCGGGTCCCTGGTGGTCCAACGCAGGCGTTGGGCCAACGGTGGCCTACTCATCCTGCCCAAGTACTGGCGCCAGCTCCAGGCACGACGCCGAGCCGGGGAACAGATCCGTGCCGGCGAGGTGCTGCTGCGGGTCAACTACATGGCATCGATCGCGTGGGCTTCGGTGGGGCTGCTGTTCCTGCTGGCATATCCGTATGACAGCCGCCTGCTCAGCCCGCTCATCATCGCCGCGGCGGTGCCCTACTTCCTGACCATGGGCGCAGACCTGCGGCAGACCGGCTACAAGTTCAGCGATATCTTCCGGATCTACGGGTTCAATCTGATCCTGCTCCCGGTCAACCTGGCGGGGGTGCTGAAGTCCCTCCAGCAAGGCATGACAGGACAGAAGATCCCGTTCGCCCGCACACCCAAGGTGAAGAACAGGACCGCCTCACCGTGGCTGTACGTTCTCATCCCGGCCCTCATCGTGGTGTTCTCAATCTTCACCTTCTGGCGGGACTTCTCCCAGCAGAACTGGGGCAATGCGATCTACGCAAGCTTTAACGCGTTCTGGGCGAGCTGGGCGATCATCGCCTACATCGGGCTGCGTGCCTCGGTCGTGGACTTCGTCCTGGGTCTGTGGCAGATGCTGCACACCACCAGGCCACGCCGCCGTGATCGTCAGGCCGCCGCCCAGTCCACGGAGTCGAAGGATCGTCTTGAGACTGCTCCCGAGCTGGACTGGCGCCTTGTGCTGGAGGAAGGGCGGGTCGCCTACCGAGAGGCTTCGCAGCGGCCGCTCTCACCCTCGGTGCGCCGGCACCGTCCTGCCGCGGACCCTGCTCTGGCGAGTATCGGCTCCGCGGGTCCCGCGCGGCACACCAGAATCAGAACTGACGAGAAGGAGCTGGCAGCATGAGCGGTTCGGTTGCACCGCGGCTGTCCAAGATTCGAACGGTTCTCGCCCTCGTGGTTCTCGCGACCATCGTCGTGGGTACCGTTCTGGGAGTCCGGATGATGAGTGGGGCTGAGGCAGACGACGTCGGCGGTTCCTGGTACGCAGGGTACGTAGATGTCACTGCCGTGCCCCGCTACGCCTTCGAAGCCGGCGCACCACATCCCGAAGGACCCTCGGAGACGGGTGCTGAGGAAGCGCCCGCTGAGGTGCCCTCCCGGGCCGACGACGTCGTTCTCTCCTTCATCGTCGCTGAAGCTGAGGACACATGCGCACCCAGCTGGGGGACACACTATTCGCTTGACGCCGCGGGTTACGAGATGGACCTGGATCGCCGGATAGCGCGACTGCGGGAATCGGGCGGGGACATCGTCATCTCCTTCGGCGGGGCGATCAACACTGAGCTGGCCGTGGCCTGTGATTCCGTCGATGAGCTCATCGACGCCTATGGTCAGGTCATCGACCGGTATAGCATCACCACGATTGATCTCGACATTGAGGGCCCCGCGTTGCAGGATGCCGAGAGCATCCAGCGCCGGGCGGAGGCCGTTGCCGAGCTGCAGCACATGAGTCGTGAGCAACAGAAGCCTCTTGCGGTCTGGCTCACCCTGCCGGTGGTGCCCCAGGGCCTCAGCTCTGAGGGCGCTGAGGTCGTCGCAGCGATGCTGGAAGCCGGTGTTGACCTCGCGGGTGTCAACGTCATGACCATGAACTACGGGGAGGCCCGTGGCGACCTGCCCATGCTGGAGGCCTCGGTCGATTCTCTGCGGTCGCTGCACCGTCAGCTGGGCGCTCTCTACCGGCAGGCAGGCGTAGCCCTGAGCGACGATCAGCTGTGGCACAAGATCGGTGCCACTCCCATGATCGGGCAGAACGATGTGCCCGGCGAAATCTTCACTCTCGAGGATGCGCGGGGCCTCAACGAGTTCGCTCAGGAGCAGGGCCTGGGCCGGATGTCTATGTGGTCGCTGAACCGTGACATCACCTGCGGCCCTAACTACCCGAACACCGACCGAGTCTCCGACGCATGCAGCGGCGTTCAGCAGGATGGTGTCCGGTTCTCCGAACTGCTCGCCACGGGGTTCACCGGGAGGGCTGCTGGAGCCGCTGGGACGGTCACAGCTGAGGTGTCAGAGGAGACTACACCCGTCGTCGATGACCCGGAGACCAGCCCCTATCCGATTTGGAACGAAGAGGCGGCCTATCTGGAGGGCACCAAGGTGGTGTGGCGCGGCAGCGTCTACCAGGCCAAATGGTGGACCCGGGGGGATCTGCCCGATGACCCGGTGGTGAACCTGTGGGAGACCCCGTGGGACTTGATCGGGCCGGTGCTGCCCGGCGACCGGCCGATGCCGCGCCCCACCCTCCCTGAAGGAACGTACGACGAATGGTCAGGGGAGCAGACCTACGAACGGGGTGAGCGCGTCGTAGTCGAGGACATTCCGTACGAGGCCAAGTGGTGGACACAGGGAGAGAGCCCGGAGGCTGCTGCCGTGGACCCCGACGGATCCCCTTGGCGTCCCCTGACGATGGATGAGGTCGAGAAGATCCTCGAGCAGTGATCCGCCGCCCTCAGGGGAGGGCGGCGCTCCGCTACTGGGGTCGGACCTCAGGCGAGGTGGTGATCGCGGACTCCGCCAGCTGCCGCAGTGCCGTCACCGCGGCATCGGGGTCCTCGGCGGAGTAGACCGCCGAACCCGCCACGAACGTGTCGGCCCCGGCCTCGGCCGCTCGGGCGATGGTCTCGGCGTTGATGCCGCCGTCTACCTGCACTGCGACCCGGCCTCCCAGGTCATTCACCGCGCGCCGGGCCGCAGCGATCTTCGCGAGCATGTCCTCCATGAAGGCCTGCCCCCCGAACCCGGGTTCTACGGTCATGATCAGCAGCATGTCCAGCTCGCCGAGCATGTTCAGGTGCGGTTCCAAGTCAGTGCCGGGCTTGATGGCCATGGCGGCCTTGGCCCCGTGCGAGCGCAGAGTCCGCGCCAGCTGCTGAGGTCGGGCTGCGGCCTCCACGTGGAAGGTCACCGACTCCGCCCCGACCTCGGCATAGCCCGGAGCCCACTTGTCGGCGTCGTCGATCATGAGATGGATGTCCAGGGGAAGGTCTGTAGCCTGGCGAATCGCACGGACCACGGGCAGGCCAATGGTCAGGTTCGGAACAAAGTGATTGTCCATCACGTCCACATGGACTGCGTCGGCGCTGGAGATACGCCCCAGCTCCTCTTTGAGATTGGCAAAATCGGCGCTGAGGATGCTCGGGTGAATCGCAGTCATCTCTGGTCCCTTTCGCGGGTCGGGCTCGTCATTGAGCTGTATTGAGGTTGAGCTGCAGGGGGTCAGTCGGTCTTCTGCAGCAGGGCGAAGAACATGGCGTCGGTGCCGTGAATGTGCGGCCACAGCTGCACACAGCGGGCAGCCGTGGGATCGGTGACCGCCGGGCGAGAGTTGATCAGCTCCGCGCCTTGGGGCAGGGCGACGTCGGCCATCACCTCGTGGGCGTCGAGAAGCTCAAGCTCCGGGCGTCGGCGCAGCAGATCCTGGACCTGGGCGACGGTCTCGGCCGGGTGCGGTGAACAGGTCACGTAGGCCAGGAACCCCTCGGGGGCGAGGACGTCAGCGGCGGTGTCGAGCAGCTGCTCCTGAAGGACCGTGAGCTCCGCGAGGTCCGAGGGGCGACGACGCCACCGGGACTCCGGACGCCGGCGCAGGGCTCCCAGGCCGGTGCAGGGCGCATCTACGATGATCCGGTCGTAGGGGCCGGGGGCGTCCTGGCCGATGGTGCGTCCATCACCGGTGCGCACGTTCCAGGCCCGCTCCGCCACAGGGGACAGGGCCTTGCGCACCAGCTCGGCGCGGTGAGGCGCGGGCTCGTTGGCGGTGAGAGTCACGTCGAATTCGGCGGCCAGTGCCGCCAGAAGGGAGGCCTTTCCGCCGGGTCCGGCGCACAGGTCCAACCACTTCTCGGCAGGCTGAACGGCGGGTTCGGCCAGCGCGCGAGCGATCCACTGGGACCCGATATCCTGCACACGCAACTGGCCCTCGCGGACGCCGTCAAGCCGGCCCACGTCTCCGCCGCGGAAGACTGCGGCACCGTCGATCAGCTGGCTGGGCACGGCGCCGTGTTCCACTGCGGCGGCGAGATGCTTCTGCCCGGCCTCCTCCGCCATTCCCGGGAGGCCTACGAGGTGAATTTCGGGGGCAGCGTTATCGGCCGCCAGGAGGTCTGCCAGGTCGTCCCCGCGTCCATGCAGCCGCAGGGCCTGCTTCAGGGCGCGTACCACCCAGGCCGGATGTGCGTGCCGCAGTGCCACGGCCTCTTCCTCGGACTGGCCCTGGGTGAGCTCGGTGATCCACTCATCGAAGGTCTTCTCGCTGAGACGGCGCAGTACCGCATTGACCAGGCCTCCGGGGCCGGCACCGATCTGGTCCCGCACCAGCCCCACGGTCTCGTTGACGGCGGCGTGGGTGTTCACGCGCATGGCGAGCAGCTGGTGCGCTCCCAGACGCAGGGCGTCGAGAACGGAGGGATCCAGAGCGCTGAGCTCGCGATCCACGCACTGGGCCAGGAGCTGGTCGTAGGTGCCGTGGGCACGCAGGGTGCCGTAGGTCAGCTCCGTGGCGAAGCCGGCGTCGCGCTTGTCCAGCTTGGCACGCCGGATCTCGGCGGGCAGCACCAGGTTGGCGTAGGCGTCGTCCCGGGAGACAGCGCGCAGGACTCGGAAGGCGGTCAGGCGTGCCGGGTCTGCGCTGCGACGACGCTGAGAGGGTGCGGCCTTGCTGAACTGGCGCGGCTGCCCGGAGCGGTTCTGTCCCCGGGAGCGCTGGCGGCCCTTGTGGTTGCGGCGCTCGCCGCCCTGGCCTGTCCCGGGGTTGTTGCGGTGTTCGGTCACGGGGTGCCTCCCAGGCGTACATCGCGGCTCAGGCCGCGCTGCCAGTCGGCAGCGTTCATCATCTGCTTACCGGCCGGCTGGACCTGGGTCAGCACCACGCCGCGGCGGTCGCCGGCGGCCAGGACCACAAGCGTGGATTTCTCATCTCGGTCGGAGTCGAGGAGGAGGACCTGCCCGGGTTCGGCGTCGTCGGGCAGGTCCTGCTCATAGGCGCGGGCCACGCCGAGCTTGATGCGGTTCTCTCCGTTGAAGGTCCACGCCCCTGGTTCAGGAATGGTGGCGTTGATGCGGTGTACCAGTTCCTGTGCGGGGCGGTTCGGATCGATGAAGGCATCCTCGCGTGTGAGCTTGGGCGCGAAGCTCGGTACTCCAGACTGCGGGGTGGGGGTGGAGTCCCCGTTCAGTAGTTGGGGAATCAGGCGGTCCAGCAAGCGGGTGCCGAGGTCTGTCAGCTCGGTCAGCACGGTGCCGGCGGAGGTCAGCTCCGGGATCCGGTACTCGGCGCTGGCATGGACCGGTCCGGTGTCCATACCGGCCTCAAGCTGGAAAATGGTGGCCGCCGTCGTGGTCTCCCCGTTGAGCATGGCGTGCTGAACGGGGGCGGCGCCGCGGTAGTGGGGGAGAGCGGAGTAGTGCAGGTTGACCCACCCGCGCTCCGGAACGTCCAGGGCGTGCTGGGGCAGAAGGGCGCCGTAGGCGACGACGACGCCCAGCGCGGGTGAATACTCGGACAGTGTGCGAGTGGTCTCTTCGGTGACCTTGGCGGTCTTGATGACGGGAAGCCCTGCGTCTTCGGCGACCTGAGCTACGGGGGAGGGTGTGAGGGTGCGCTTGCGTCCCACGGGAGCATCGGGGCGAGTTAGCACCGCGGCGATGTGCTGTCCGGACTCGAGCAGTCCTTGGAGGCACTGGGCGGCGATCGGCGGAGTCCCGGCGAAGATCAGGGGTGCGGCGGGCGGGGCGAGTTCACTCATCGGGCGGCCTCCTGGGCTCGAAGTGCACGGTAGGCGGTCTTTTTGTCGTCACCGGTGAGGCGGTCGATGAAGAGCTTGCCGTCGAGGTGATCCACTTCGTGCTGGAAACAGGCAGCGAGCAGACCGGTGGCCTCGACGTCCACGGGTTCGCCGTGCTCGTTGGTGCCGGTCAGCCGCGCCCGCTGAGGACGGGCGACAGGACCGTAGATCTCTTTAATGGAGAGGCAGCCCTCGCGCAGGAGATTCTCTCCCTCGGCGGGGCCGTCCTCCACCCTGCGCGGGGTGAAGGACGTCTCGCCAGAGAGCTCCAGCTGCGGGTTAATGACGGCGCCGCGCACCCCGTCAACGCTGTAGGTGAAGATCCGCAGTCCGACTCCGACCTGGGGCGCGGCCAGGCCGATGCCGCGGACCTCGTCCATGGTTTCGTACATGTCTGCGATGAGTTTGGTGATGCGGGGTTCCGGGGCTCCTCCCTCCAAGTCGACGGGGGCGGAGGGGGTGCGGAGGACCGGGTCACCGATCATGCGGATGCTCAGAACAGACATGGCCTTCATTCTCTCATCTGCCTCCGCTCATGTGCGCCGAGAGGGGGTCGCGATATCTTGCGGGGCCGCTGGTCGGGTGCGGTAGGTCCTCTTGGCCGGCAGTACGCCGCCCCGATCACGCGATCGTTTCACCGAGGGGACTTTTCAACGCCTCTCTGGAACATCTGCGGGTGTTTTCCGTTGCCCCACGCCTATGACCTGCAGTTTGTGATGTGTGGCGATCTGGCGAGGGCCTGCGGGCGGGCCTGAGGTTCTCCACAGATTCTTCTGAAGGTCTGGTGTTGGCTGTAACGGCCTGGTTAGGCTCGGGAACATCACACGCTCATCGGGGGATGGGGGTCGGTGTTCGAAGGTGAGCATCGTGAGTGACGAATGAACGGATTTTCTGTGGTGAGAACAGAGGCGCCCCAGTCTCGGTGGGGCACGATTCGACAGACGACAGCTGTGGCTGCGGCCGCAGTCCTTCTCAGCGCTTGCGGGAATGGCGATGAGGACTGCGAACCCATGGAGAGTGCCCCGCATCTTTGCGAGAACGGCACGCCTGTTGCCTCGGCTGATGAGGTCGGGCCTGTCGGCTCTGAGGAGACATCTCCTGCAGAAGCGCCCGATGACTCCGAGAGTGCCGATACGCCTGAGTCGGATCCCACGCCGGTTCCCGCCTCATCGGAAGGTCCAGCGCAGAATTGGCCCGCCCCTGAGCCGCCAGAGGAGATCTACGAACCGACAGAAGAAGGAGCCGAGGCTGCCCTCCGGCACTACTGGAAAGTTCATGACTACGCCCGAAATACCGGTGACGTGGAGCTCCTGGAGTCTCTGGGGACGGAAGATTGTATGGTTTGCGAAGCTTTCGAAACGGATCTCGTCGAGGCTTACGAGAACGGTTGGTTCGTTCAAGAGGACAGCGAAATTGTCGGTGTTTACGTACGCCTAGAGGAGGACGATATTGCCTCCGGACTTTTTCGCATCGTAGAGGGAGCCTTTGAGGGTTACTGGGCGGATGAACTCGTGGTGGAGAAGGGGGCGACTCCAGAGTCATCTTGGAGCGCAGTGCTGGTCTTTGATGACGGATGGCGTATCTCGGAGCTGCACTACCTCGGCGTATACGATCCGGAGGACGAGGAAATAAATCCGGGGGAAATCACTTCGGAGGACGAAAGATGATGAGGCGCTTCCTTCACGTCGTCGCCCTATTCGCTTTGATAGCTAGCGCAGTGGTGAATGGTTCCAGCCCTGTCGTTGCGGCTCAGGACCTACCTGATGGTTTTGGGGGCGAGCGGCGTGAGCGGGCGTTTGAAGTGTGGGTGCGCAATGGCGAGATAAATGCTGATGTCGGGGAAAGCTCAGAAGGAGGTCGAGGCGGTGGAAGCAACCAAATACAGCAACCGAATCCGTCGCCTGGTGACTCCGCTGGGGAGAACTTACCTCCCACGCAATCCTCGGACGGGGAGTCACCAGGGATTAACTGGCGCTCTGCCTTCTACTGCATGGAAGAGCAACGGATTAATCCTCTGTGCCAGGCGATGGTGCCGGTTCCGTGTGTGCTGTCCGCTGGCTTCGGCGGGGTCAATACCGGCAACGAGTCGCTTAACTACTTGAGTATGTGTGGTGCCGGAACGGGACTGATGTTCATTGAGCTTCCTTCCTCGGGTGATGGCCCTGGCCCGGAGCCCCCGGTGCTGCCTGCCGTCGACGAAGAGGAACCGGAAGCTTCTCTTCCTCCTGAACAGCTGGTCTACACGCAGGTCGTCGAGGAGTTCAGCCAGCTGCCTATCGACGGAGGCAGCGTGGAGTTCGAGGAAGCACTGCTGGGCTTCGGCTATGTCAACCGGCACACCAACGTCTATGCGGACGTCGAGAGTCAGGTTCTCCAGCGAGAGATGCTGGGATTCCAAGTCGAGATCAGGGCCGTTCCAGTCCGGTACACCTTTGACTACGGCGACGGAACCACGCGAACCACAACGACGACGGGCGCGGCGCTCGCCGGCGAGCAAGCGCTGACCGACACCCAAACCCCCACCAGTCACGTCTACACCGACACCGGGGTCTACACCGTCAGCCTTACCACGACGTTCAACGGTGAATTCCGAGTCACTGACTCCGACACGGGGACAACGTCAGGCTGGGTCGCAATCCCTGGCACCGCCACCGTCTCCGGGGCACCGGGCGACGCCGACATTTGGCGCTCATCGAGCCGATTAGTCTCCGGCCCCTGCCGCGGTCAGAGCCACTTCGGCTGCAACGGTCCCGTGGAGCTCGAAGAGGGCGACCAGCCGCCTGCAATCTTTGCCGATCAGTACGACCACAACGGCAACTGGGTGGGTCAGTAAAGTCAGCCAGTCAGCGGCTACCGCGGAGCCGAGACAGCCGGGGGAGGGCCGATGGGGCGCAGCGCTCGGCCCGCTTCCGTGACCACTCGGGAGTGCTCCCACACCTGACGCAGCGCCCAGAACTTGCGCCAGTGGGCCGGCAGAACCTCGGGGGAGGCCTGCACCGGTACAACCTCGGCCTCGGAGATGGCCACTGCCAGCAGCATTGCCTCGTCCTGATACGGCCAGGGCTGCCACGTGCCCTCTGCTGCGTCCACGAGCATTTCTTCGGCACGCATCCCAGCGACAAGCTGCATCACTACCGACTCGCTCAGCGGCTTGGCCCGGCCATCCCTTGTGAGGCCTTTGGTCTTGAAATCCAACAGGCAGATCCGTCCACCGACCTCTGCCACCAAATCCAAAGTCCCCGCATAGCCCACCGTGTGATTCCACACGGTGACCTCAGCCGCCAGGGGCGTGATGCCGTAGAGCTCCCACCATTCATCGAAGCGATCCGCGAAGCGCGTCTCGCCGTGCTCAGCAAGAACAGCGTGGGCGCCATCCGGGTCCGCATCGCTCCGCCCCAAGGCTGCTAGCGCTACCTGTTCGGCATAGGCGTGAACCCGGTCTCCCCGTGCAGCAGCCGCGTCGCGGAACCGTTCGGCCGCAGACGACGCGCTGCGCGCCAGTGTGCGCAGCTGCGCAGGAGACCCCACGGCGCCGGGCAGCCGTGAATCGTTGACCAGCTCTGTGGCTGCCATATGGCCGGCCCAGCCGGTCATGTCTTTAGCCTCCTGGCCGATCACTGTCGTGATGGAAGGAACTTCTGGGGCGGAGGACAGCGAGCGGGAGTACATGCGCCCGAATTCTGTGGCGTGTGCGAGGGTGGGATCAGTCATTTGTCCACAAGTCTGCCACGTGCCTCGGACACTGGGCAGACACGCTCTGAAAGGGTCCGATTGGACTCTCGCCGAAGATCTGCGTTAGAGTGTCATGTCGTCGAAACGCCCCGGCAAAACAGCTGAGGCAGGACGATAATGCGGATGTAGCTCAGCTGGCTAGAGCATCACCTTGCCATGGTGAGGGTCGCGAGTTCGAATCTCGTCATCCGCTCGCGGGACACGAACCCGACACCCGGAAACGGGACCCGGTGGGGTGGCCGAGTGGTGAGGCAGCGGCCTGCAAAGCCGTATACGCGGGTTCGATTCCCGTCCCCACCTCGCTTGTCAGAGGCTTGCCTCTGATGTGCAACAGTTGAATAGGCGCGATTGGCGCAGCGGTAGCGCGCTTCCCTGACACGGAAGAGGTCACTGGTTCGATCCCAGTATCGCGCACGGATCCACGGTAATATGTGGATTCATGCGGATGTAGCTCAGCTGGCTAGAGCATCACCTTGCCATGGTGAGGGTCGCGAGTTCGAATCTCGTCATCCGCTCTGGTGAAAAGGGAAGGCCCTCCACGAAAATCGTGGAGGGCCTTCCCTTTATGTGTTTCGGATATGTGCTCCGGGCCGGAGTCGGGTTATAGGCCATAAATGTGTTGCTGGTCCGGGCGTGTCCAGGGGATTCAGAA
>NZ_JAVKGT010000029.1:0-39252 GCF_031432335.1 Nesterenkonia flava
GGAACACCGCTTACAACTACGCAGACCACCGCTTCCAACTCCGGCTATCCGCCAGTGGCGGCCGATCACCTGGGCGGGGCCGCAGACGACGCCGACACCGCCTCCGACGCCGGATTCACCGCATATCCGGGAACCTGCCGGCACATTCCGGATCATCGGGGCAACGCGTTCCCCTCCGACCATCTCGCGGTGCGTGCAACCCTGCGGCCGGCCGGCGCCTGAGGGCATCTGAAACAGCGCAACCACCTCTGAACCACCCCACCGAGAGGCCGAGGAAGAAAAACTCCCGGCGCCGGGGGTGAGGCCATGCCCAGTGAGCCTCACACCCCGACGCCGGGAGGGTCTGTTTCTCGCGGATTCCCCACTTCTGGGGTTCCTCCGCGTTTTCTCGGATTTTCCGCGTCCTCACGCTCTCCGGCACCCAAAAGGCGCCGGGAATCCGAGATCACTCGTCAGGGAGACGAACGAGACGTCGTCGTTCCCCTACTTCTTGCGCCGCAGCTGGAACTGCGCGGCGTGGTGGTTCTCCGGAAGGTGGTCGCCCTTGCCGAAGAGCTTGTTGCGCAGCGTGCCGGGCTTGTACTCGGTCTTGTAGCGGCCCAGCTTCTGCAGCTCGGGCACCACGTACTCCACCACGTCCTCAAAGGTCCCGGGAGTGATGTGGTAGGCGAGGTTGAAGCCGTCCACGTCAGTCTCCTCCTGCCACTCGATGAGCTGCTGGGCCGCAGTGGCGCCGTCGCCGATGATGACCGGGCCGAAGCCGCCGACGCCGACCCACTCGGCCAGCTGCCGCACAGTCCAGGCCTCGTCCTCCCGGCCGGAGGCCTTCTGGAAGGTCTCCACGGTGGACTGAATGGCGTTGGACTCCACGTCGCCGATGGGCTGGTCCAGGTCGAACTGGGAGAGGTCGATGCCCATCCAGCCGGACATCAGCACCAGACCACCCTCGGGATCGATGTACTGGGCCAGGTCGTCGTACTTGGCCTGGGCGGCCTCGTTGGTCGGTCCGGTGACCACGGTCTGCATGGCGAAGATCCGCACGTCGTAGGGGTCGCGTCCGGCCTCGGCCACGGCCTGCCGGATGCGCTGCACCGAAGCCTTTGCCAGCTCCTTGGTGGGCGGGTTGATGAAGACCGCCTCGGCGTGCTTGCCGGCGAACGCGCGGCCACGGGTGGAGGCGCCGGCCTGGTAGACCACCGGCATCCGCTGCGGGGAAGGCTCCACCACGCCGATGCCCGGGGTCTTGAAGAACTCGCCCTCGTGCTCGATCCGGTGGACCTTGGAGGGATCGGTGAAGAGCCCGGACTCCTTATCGGCGACGACGGCGTCATCCTCCCAGGAGCCCTCCAGCAGCTTGTAGACCACGTCCATGTACTCATCGGCGTGGTCGTAACGCTTGTCGTGCTCCATCTGGTCATCCTGACCCAGGTTCTGCGCGGCCGAGGGGAGGTATCCGGTGACCACGTTCCAGCCCACCCGACCGTTGGTGAGATGGTCCAGGGTCCCCAGCCGGCGGGAGAACGGGTAGGGATGCTCGTAGGCGGTGCCGGCGGTGACGCCGAAACCGAGGTTCTCGGTCACCGCAGCCATGGCGGCCACCAGCAGGAACGGATCCTGCAGCGGGATCTGCGCTCCGGAGCGCAGCGCCGCGTCCGGGCTGGCGTCGAAGACGTCGTAGGGACCCAGCACATCGGCGATGAAGAGCCCGTCGAACAGGCCCCGCTCCAGGATCTGGGCCACGTCGGTCCAGTACTTGATGGTGTTGTACTCCCGGGCGCGATCATCCGGGTGGCGCCAGAGCCCCGGGGACTGGTGCACCACGCAGTTCATGTCGAAGGCGTTGAAGAGAATCTCACGCTGGCCCGCGTCGGTCACGGGGTAGCCTGCGCTGCTGGCCTGAGCATCGGTCATGGGGGTGGCGCTCCTCCTGTTGCGGTTCCTTGCACGATGGAAGAGTCACCGCAGGCACGGTGCAGTACACCGTGTGAGGTGGAAGGGTTCTTCCATCGGTCCTGGCGTTAGCACCGAAACGGACGTATCCGAAGGTTGCTGCGGCGTCGTCGAGCCAGATCTCTCAGCCGCTCTGGATGGTTACGGGTACGACCCTACACGGGTCCTGCAGCACCGCTCGAGGCCCGCGTCATAAAAGTCCACGCAATGGACCCCGGGTCTGCCGGCGGGCCGCGTGCGGGGCCTACTTCACCGCACCAGTGGTCAGCCCTTCAATGAGGTAACGCTGCAGCAGCACAGCCACGGCAAAGATAGGAATCACCGCAATGAGCGAAGAGGCTGCGATCCGCCCGAAGTCCTGCACCCGCTCGCTGAGCATGCCAGCCAGCAGCACCGGCACGGTCTGGGTGTCCTGGCTCTGGGTGAGGAAGGTGGCGAAGAGGAACTCGTTGTAGTTCAGGATCACGATGATCACCCCCACCGCGATGAGCGCCGGGGCCAGCATGGGCGTGACCACGCGCAGCAGAAGCTGCCACTCGCTGGCACCGTCGATGCGCCCAGCCTCCTCGATCTCCACCGGTATGCGGCGGATGAACCCGTCCAGCAGCCAGATGGCCACCGGCACGTTCATCAGCGCATACACCAGGGTGAGCCCCTCCAGTGTGTTGGTGAGTCCCAGGATCCGCAGCAGGGTCAGCAGCGGAATGATCGCCACGATCGGCGGCAGCAGCCAGGGGCTGAGGATTAATCCGGACAGTGCTTTGCCGCCGGTGCGGTGACGGGCGATCGCCCAGGCGCCGGGCAGGGCGAGCACCAGGGTCAGCAGCGCTCCTCCGAAGGCGGCGACGAGCGAGTTCACCACCCCGCGCGGTATGGGTGAGTCCCAGGCATTGGCCCAGTTCTGAGTCGCCGGCTGGGAGGGGAACAGGATCCCCGACGCGATCTGTCCCTGGGTCATAAACGAGATCGACACCAGATAGAGCAGCGGCACCAGCACGACGACGAGGCTCAGCAGCACCCAGCTGCTGGCCAGTACGGACTGCTTGTGCTGGCCCGGCCGGGGCAGGCGCCGCCGGTAGGACCTGCTGGTCAGGGCCTTGGAGGCGGTGGTGGTCTCAGTCATCGCGGAGCCTCTTGGTGATCATGAAGACGGGAATAGTGACGACGGTGACCACCACTGCCAGCAGCAGCGTGATGGTGGCGGCGATCCCGACGTCGAAGTTCTGCAGCGCCGAGCGCCAGATGAGGTAGGCCGGCACCTGGGTCGAGGAGCCGGGGCCTCCGGAGGTCATCACGTAGACCAGGTCAAAGACTTTGAACGCGAGGATCAGCCGGATGAGGAACGCGGCAATGATGGTGCCCGCGACCGCCGGCAGCGTGATGTGGCGGAAGAGCTGGAACCCGCTGGCGCCGTCGAGCTGCGCCGCCTCAGTAATCTCCGGATCCTGGCCCAGCAGCGCGGTGAAGACCAGCAGCACCACCAGCGGGGTCCACTCCCAGACGTCAGCCAGTCCCACGCCGAAGATCGCCCACGTGGTGTCCGAGAGCACCGCATAGGTGCCCGACCCGGGGGTGAAGCGCCGGATGAGGGTGTCCAGCAGACCCCCTGAGGGACTGAAGATGAAGCTGAAGAGAATGCCGACGACGACGGGCGGCACAATCATGGGCAGCAGCAGCACCGTGCGGACAAAGGCCCCGGCGCGCAGGGATCGCCACAGAGCCACGGCCGTGACCGTGCCCAGCAGGGTGCTGGCGATAGCCACACCGAAGGCATAGCCGGTTCCCAGCACCAGAGAGTTCTGCACTGCAGTGGAGCCCAGCGCAGTCTCAAAGTTGTCCGTGCCGACAAACTCCTGGAACGGGTTGCCCAGACTCGATCGGGTGAACGCTGCCGAGGCGATGAACACCAGGGGGTAGGCGGCCAGCACCAGCAGCACCAGCACGCTCGGGCTGATGAAGAGGCGGTGATGAAAGCGCTCCGAGAGGCGCCGGGCACGGGGCCGCCGCCCAGGCTGGCCCGTCTCATGGGGCTGCCCAGGCGGCGGGGGCGTCGTCGTACTCTCCGGCGTAGCTGCCGGAGCCAGAGTCTCAGTCGACAAGGAGCCGCTCCCATTCGGCCTGCACCGTGTCCAGGGCCTCCTGTGCCGAGCCTCGCTGACCGGAGAGGTAGGCGGCCAGCTCATCGGTCAGAATCTGGGCGGCCTCGGTGGCGTTGGGGCCCGTCGGCCAGGCAAGTGCCCCGTGCAGGGTGGAGGCGTTGACCTCCTGGAGCTCGGGGAACTCCTCGCCGTAGGTCTCATCCTCCAGGGAGGAGATGCGGTTAGGGTCAATGCCGGTGGGAGGCAGCGCGGTCAGCAGCTCGGAGTTGACCTCCGTGGAAGCGGCCCAGGCGATGAACTGCTGGGCGAGGTCGGTCTTGTCGGTGTTGCCGGCGACCACCCAGCTGAAGCCAGCCACGAGGGAGGCGCGCGGATCCTCACCCTCGGCGGCGCGGGGCAGATAGGTCACGCCCCACTCTCCGGCGACTTCGGAGCCCGAGTCCGGATCCTCAGACCGGACGCCCAGGTCAGTCCAGTTCTCGATGAACGCGACGTTGCCCGCGAACCACGCGGAGTTTCCAGCGCCGAAATCCGTCTCGGCCGGCGTGGGCAGTGCGTGGTCCCAGATATCTCCCAGCGCCTCCAGCGACGCCACGGCCTCGGGCGAGTTGATGACGGGGTTGCCGTTCTCGTCAAGGAACTCTCCGCCGTAGCCGGCCAGCCGGTTGGCGAAGCTGGCGCCGAGGATCAGCGGGGACTGCTCGCCGAAGACCGCCGCCCCGTAGACGCCGTCTCCTGATTCGTTCTCCGTGATGGTCTGCACCTGCTCGGCGTACTCGTCCCAGGTGGCCGGCGGCTCGTCGAAGCCGTTGCGCTGCAGAATCTCGGCGTTGTAGAAGAGCGCGTGAATGTCGCCGTCGAAGGGAAGGCCGTAGATCTCCTCGTCGACGTAGGCGTAGGGCTCCCAGATGGTGGGGATGAAGTCGTCGACGTCGATCTCCGGGGTGCTCTCCACGAACTCGGTGATCGGCTGAATGCTGCCGTCGGCAGCGAGGTCCCCCAGCGAGACGTACCAGGGGGCCGAGACGTCATAGGTGTTGGCGCCGGACTGCTGGTCCAGGGTCAGCTGGGAGGCGATCTCGTCATAGGGGACGGTCGTGACGTTGACGGTGACCCCGGTTTCCTCCTCGAAGCGCTCCGCCAGCCACTCCCCTGCTCCCTCGTGCGAGGCGTTGAGGAGGATGTTCAGTTCTTCGCCCTCGTAGTCCCCGGCGAACGCGTCGCCTTCGGCGTCAGCGCCGCTGGCTCCGCCGCCGCAGGCGGACAGGCTGAGAGCGACAACGGCGGTGCCCGCCACGATGCTGGTGCGGGCGGCGCGTGGAGTGCGGTTGCTCATTGGTTTTCCTTCGCTTCTCTTCAGGCACGTGGGTACTGCCGCGCACCTGCTGGCTGCGGCAGGTGATGTGAAGTCTCCGCAACGAACCCGCAGGCGGGTGCGTAGGGAAAGGTAGAGAACTCCCATCGGTTCTGGCGGTAGCACCCGGCGGTGCTGTAAACAGCTCCGGGTTGCTGCGGCGTCACTGAGCCAGATCTCTCAGCCGCTCGGGATGGATATGCGAGTACTGTACTAAACGTTTCAGACCCCGGTGACACATCACGTCATAATCACCCTCTGAGGTCGGCGGTCTGGTTGGCGGTGGCTGGCTGAGCTGCCTCCCGCGTCCGTCCGCGTGCCAGAGGTCATGTCCGAGGCGGCCCGTAGTGTGGAGGCATGAGCAGGAGTTGGCGGCCTGAGCACCAGGGCCCCGGGGACATGACGTGGTGGTCCCGGGTTCCCGTGGAGTGCGCCCGCCTCGTCTATGCCGTACCTGGTGAACCGGCGCTCCCCTCTGGTTTGACCCATCTGGCAGAGGTGCCGGAGCTCGCCGAGTCCTGGGCCGATCAGGTCACGGCGCGGCGGCTTGAGGCCCGGGGGCTTTCTCGGCTTCTCAACTACCGGGGACGACGTCGTCACGAGGCTGAAGCTGCTGAGGCGACTCTTGCTGGGCGCGCCGAGGCGGACCGCGCAGCCGTACGGGACATCGCGGTGGTGATGGGCCTCTCCGAGGGGACCGCTGCGGAGGTCCTCAACGCTGCCGAGTACGCCCGGGACCACCTGCCGCAGACATGGCACGCCTTGCTGGAAGGCTCTCTGGACATGAACCGGGTGCGGAAGATCGTGACAACCGCCTCCGGGATGCTCAGTGAGAAGAACCGTCGGACCCTCGACGAGGCGGCCGCCTCCGTCGCCGCCGGCATGCCCGGTGGTCGACTCCAGTCATGGCTGAACCGATTCATTGCGGCACTGGATGCCGACGAGTTCCAGGCCCGATGCCGGAAGGCGCGGGCGGCACGCTTTGTCCGGATCTTTCACGGCGACGACGGCATGAGCGACCTCCACGCGCGGATCCCCACGATGGCCGCCGCTCAGATCGAGAAGCAGCTCTACGCAGCGGCCCGGGACCTCGATGCCCCGGTGCCAGCCCCCTCCGGAGAAGGCTGCCTCCCGTCTCGCGACGTGGGAGCCTCCCCTCCCGACCCGTGGCAGGGACTCTCCGCTCCCCCGCCACGAAACCTCACCGCTCGCTTGAAGGCGTCAGAGGACGGCGATTGTGCACCCCACGGCGACTTCTTCGGCTGGCCATACGGTTCCGAGCTGCCTCACTCCCCAGCGCTGCCTCACTCCCCAGCGCCTCCCAGCGAAGCTGACAGCGGTGCCGGACTCAGCGCCACTCCCGGCTCCGCTGTCGAGACTGGCACTGACGCTGGCACCGGCGCTGGCGTTGGCACTAGCACTGGCAGCACTCCACCGGACCCGACGCCACTGGCGGGGCTGACCCGGCGCGGGGGTGATCCGCGCACACTCGAACAGCGCGAGGCTGATCTTTTCACCGCCCTGCTGACCAACAACCCGAGCCTCGAGTCCTCTGCGCCAGGCGGGGGTTCACAGGGCCTGAGCGGAGCCAAGATCGCGGTCATGATTCCCTACGGGACACTTCTGGGGCAGAGCCAAGAGCCCGGAGTCAGCGCAGACCGAGCCTGGGCGCTGCCCGCCGAGGAGGCCCGCGCACTCGCTCGCGAGGGCATTGATCCCACAACCGGCGTGCAGCATGAGTGGTACATGATGCTTCATTCGGAAGCTCCCGATCCGCCTCCGCCAGGTTCCGGAGCGCGTCGTGAACCGGCCTCAGGTACCCCGGGGATCAGTGCGTCTTCCGCCAGGTCCGGCAGAGGCCGAGGACATGTGGACCCGCTGATTCCAAGGAACCTGCTGGCCATCACCTATGAGGGCCATGATCCGCCCGCTCGACTGCGAGATGCGCTGATGTTTCGTGACGGCACATGCCAGGCCCCCGGATGCAGCGTGCCCGCAGAACGCGCGGACCTGGACCACCGGATCCCCTGGGGTCCCGGCGCTCGCGGCCGGACCACGGCCTCGAACCTCTGGAGCCTGTGCCGCCGGCACCACCGCATGAAGTCTCACGGCTACCTAGCGAACGGGCACCTGGAACCCCCGCCACCCGAGGAGGGCTGAATCGCTAGCGCTTCCCCGCAGCTGCCGCCGGGACCTCGGGCTGGGCCTGCGCAGCGCCGATCTCCATAACCTCGGGCTTCCCAGCGTTGGCTTTCACAGCGTCGGGCTCCGCAGCTCCGGTCGCCACAGCGTCAGGCTCCCCGGCGCGGGCGCCCGCAACATTGGTCGCCTCAGTCTCGGTTTTCGGCAGGAACGTATTAAGCACCACGGCCACGAGCATGGCCGGCACGATTCCGGAGCCCAGCAGCAGCTGGATATCGCTCTGGAAGCCCGAAAGCACCTCCTCCGGGGCCAGCGAGAAGCCCAGACCGGATCCCAGGGAGACCGCGAGGATCAGCAGGGCTCGGCGATCCAGCGTCTCCTGGGCGATCACCTGGACACCGGCCGAGGCCACCATCGAGAACATCACCAGGACAGCACCGCCCAGCACCGGGTAGGGGATCGTGTTAAAGACGGCCGCGATCTTGGGCACGAATCCGGCCAGGAGAAGAATGCCGCCGGCGATCGCCACCACGAACCGGCTGACCACACCGGTCAGGGCGATGACCCCGGTGTTCTGTGAGTACGTGGTGTTCGGCAGCCCGCCAAAGATGGCGGCAATGGAGGTGCCGATGCCGTCGGCCATTACTCCTCCGCTGAGTTCACGGGCGGTGGGAGCCCGGCCGGCTCCCGTGCGCGCCACGGCGGTGATATCACCGATCGACTCCACGGAGCTGGCGATCGCGATCACGGTGATCGCCACGATCGCCGCCGAGTGGAAGTCCAGACCGAACTGCAGCGGCGCCGGAGCGAAGAACCACCCTGCCTCGGCCACGGGGCTGAAGTCCACCATGCCGGCGGCCAGCGCCACAGCGTAACCGGCGATGAGCCCGATCAGCACAGCAGCCACGGAGGTGAAACCGCGGGTGAACTGATTCAGCGCCACGGTGACAATGACCACCACGGCGGCCACGCCGTAGTACTTCAGCGCACCGAGATCGCCGGCCGCCTCCGCGGGCGAGCCCCCGGCGGCATAGTTGATGGCGGTGGGCATCAGACTGATCCCGATGATCAGGATGATGATTCCAGCTACGAACGGCGGGAACAGGCGTGCCAGCCAGCGCATGGAACCCCCAAAGACCACCTGCACGACGCCGGCAATCACCGCGCCCCCGAACACGGCCCCGATGCCGTACTCGTTACCGATGGGGATGGCCACCGCCAAGAACGCGAAGGAGGTTCCCTGCATCACCGGCAGCCGAGCCCCGACGGGTCCCACGCCCAGGGTCTGCAGCAGGGTCGCCACGCCGGACATGATCATGGCGATCTGCACCATGAGGGTGACTTCGCTGGTCGCCATGCCGATGGCTCCGCCCACGATGAGGGCCGGCGCGGCGTTGCCCACGAACATGGCCAGAAGGTGCTGCACCGCCAGGGGCACAGCGCGTTTCAGGGGCGGCATCTCGTTGACACCGTCCCGCGGCGCCGCGGCTGCACCCGGCGAGGGCGATGGTGCGGACAGTCGTGATGCCTCAGTGAGGCGGGGTGCCTCAGCAGCAGGTGTGGCGGCCATGTCATCTCCTCGTCAGCGCAGAGCACCCCGGAAGGGGGCTTCTGCTTCGAGGGTAGAAAGCCGCTGTTATCGGCAGATGCCTGCCGTGTTACGCGCATGTGAAACACAAAGCGGCAAGACCATGGCATGGCTGCAACACATGTTTCACCACGTTCGACGGTGCCGACTGCTCAGCCCTGGAAACGCTTGAGGAACTCCTCTTTGGGCACCTCGGTCGCAGCTGCACTGAGGTGCTGGAATGCCCCGCGGTACTGGGCGGCGGGATGGCTTTCCGGCAGCCGGTCAGACCCGGTGATGGAAGCCCGCAGGCTCGACGACGACGTCGCCTCCTCAGGCCTGCGCGCCAGTCCTCGTTCGCGCAGCACGGGCAGCACATGCTCGATGAACTCGTCGTAGCTGCCGGGAATCGTGGAGTTGATGATGTTGATGCCGTCGATCCCGGCATCCTGCCAGGCCGCCAGCTCATCGGCGATCTTCTCCGGGGTGCCCACCACGCGGGTGGACTGGGCCCGGAAGTGCGCCAGGTCCCGCAGGGTCACGCGGCCATTGGGCGCCATGCGCTTGATCTCCGAGAGATGCCCCTGGGCGCCTTCGGTGTGCTCGAGATCGTCCAGCGGCGTGTCGATGGGCAGGTGCCCCACATCCACTCCGAGGCTTCCGGCGGTGTGGGCAATGAGCGCGTGATCATCGATCGAGGCGTCGAGCTCGGCGGCCTTGACCTGAGCCTCTTCCTCGGTGGAGCCGATCACAAAGGAGAGCCCCTGAATAAACTTCAGGTCCTCGGGACGGCGGCCGAACTTCTTGGTCCGCTCCTTCACATCCTGGGCATGGGAGGCGGCGATGTCGCGCCGCGGCGCCATGGAAAAGGTCGCCTCAGCGTGCTGGGCGGCCACGTCGCGGCCACGGTCGGAGGAGCCGGCCTGGAAAAGGTAGGGGGTCCGCTGCGGTGAGGGCGAGGACAGGTGCGGCCCCTCAACACGGTAGCGGTCGCCGTCGTGGTTGATCTTGGAGACCTTGGCGGGGTCGGCGTGCAGGCCGCGGCCGCGCTCGTGCTCTGCGGTCTTGTCCTGCAGCAGGGCACCGTCCTCCCAGGAGCCCTCCCACAGCTTGTAGCAGACCTCGAGGTACTCCTCGGCCCAGGCATAGCGGTCGTCGTGCTTGGCCAGACCGTCGCCGCCGAAGTTGCGGTGGGCGTTCTCCTGCGAGTTGGTGACCACGTTCCAGCCCACCCGGCCCCCGGAGAGATGATCCAGGGTGGAAAGCTGCCGGGCAAAGTTGAACGGGTGGGCCTGAATGACCGACGAGGTCAGGGCCAGCCCGATCCTGTCGGTCACCGCGGCCAGCGCGGAGATCAGCACGAGCGGATCATTGGAGGGGATCTGCAGACCCTTGCGCACATGGGAGGCCCAGCCGCCCTCGTGGTCGCCGTAGAGACCGACGACGTCGGCGAAGAACGCGATGTCGAACCCGGCATCCTCCAGCTTCTTCACCAGGGAGATCCAGTGGGGAAGCTCGTTGAAGCGGTGCTGCTGGGCCTCCTCCCGCCGCCAGGCGCCACCGATGATGTGGCTGGTGGTGTTCATCAGGAAGGCGGACAGGATCAGGGGCTGGCGGGACAATCAGGCCTCCAAGGATGCGGGCGCGAGCACCGTGAGGGCGCGCGAGAGTCGGGGAGTAACGGACAGAGTGACCGGGCAGGTCAGGACACCGGTGTGTCGGCTCTACAGAAGAGGGTTGAGCTCTTTGAACTGGCTCTGATGAAAGACCAGACCCTGAGCATCCTCATCAAAGCCCAGATCCAGAATCTCCAGCACAGCAATATCATGATCCCCAGCCGTGAACTGACTAAAGATCCGGGTCTTAAACCACAGCGGAGAACCCTCCAGGACAATCGCCCCATCACCATCAACACTGCGGCCCACACCCTCAAAACGACCAGCACGATCCTTCGAGGCCAACTGCCGCGCCACATGGCACTGCTCCCGACCAATCACCGAAACCCCTAGATGAGTCGCCTCATCACGCAGCTTCGGCCAGGTCGCCGACGTATGCTGAACCGCCACCGTCACCAGCGCCGGCTCCAGAGAAACCCCCACCGTGAAACTCGAGGCCACCAGAACCTCAGGGTTCTCCTGGACCTCGGCAGCAATCGCCACCACACCCTGAGGAAACTGACCCAACGCCTTACGCAGGTCCAAAGGATCAAAGCGGGGTGCTGCGGCCTCGCTGTTCACGGCCGTGGCGGTGTTCGCAGTGCGGGCTAATGCGGGTGCTGAAGTGCTCATGAATGCTCTCCCATCGATCCTGGCAGTAGCACCCGGCGCGAGAGCCTGCACGCGTTTCACGTGCACAGGATCCCCGGGTTGCTGCGGCGTCGACGAGCCAGATCTCTCGGCCGCTCGGGATGGTTACTGTTTCCACAGTACGCCCCGCACACCGCGTAGTTCAAAGGGTTCCACACTCTGAGCGCAACAGGAGGCAACAAAGGTGGAATGGGCCACAGGAGAATCTGCGCGGCGGCGGGGACGTGAGGACTGCGGGTGAAGGACTACAGGTCGGAGGAGACCGACCAGATGTTGATGCCGGACTCGCCGCGGGTGATCTCGTCAATCTCGGTGAGTTCCTCGCTGGTGAAGGAGGTGTTCTGAACGGCCGCGAGGTTCTCATCCAGCTGGGCGGTAGAGGAGGCTCCCAGCAGCACCGAGGTGGCGCCGCCGTCGCGCAGCAGCCAGGCGATCGCCAGCTGGGCCAGGGTCTGACCGCGTCGGGACGCGAGGTCGTTGAGCCGGTTCAGGCGGGCCAGGTTGTCCTCGCTGAGGTGGTTCTCGAACAACGTGGAGCGGCCGCCGGAGGGCTTGGCGTTGGGATCCTTCAGGTACTTGTTGGTCAGCAGGCCCTGGGCCAGCGGGGTGAACGCGATCGAGCCCATACCAGTGTCCTTCAGGGTCTCCAGCAGGCCATCCTCGACCCAGCGGTTGAGCATGGAGTAAGCGGGCTGGTGGATGACCAGCGGGGTGCCCAGGTCGTTGGCGATCGCCACGGCTTCAGCGGTGCGCTCGGCCGAGTAGGAGGAGATGCCCGCGTAGATGGCTTTGCCCGAGCGCACAGCGGTGTCGAGCGCGCCGATGGTCTCCTCCAGCGGGGTATCGGGATCCACGCGGTGGGAGTAGAAGATGTCGACGTACTCCAGGCCCATGCGCTCCAGGGACTCGTCCAGGCTGGAGAGCAGGTACTTGCGCGAACCGAAGTTGCCATAGGGTCCGCGCCACTGATCCCAGCCGGCCTTCGACGAGATGATCAGCTCGTTGCGGTAGGGCTGGAAGTCCTTGGCGAAGATGCGGCCGAAGTTCTCCTCGGCTGCCCCGTAGGGCGGGCCGTAATTGTTGGCCAGGTCGAAGTGGGTGATGCCGGCGTCGAAAGCGTGCCGAATGATCTCCCGCTGGGTGGCGAACGGGGTCGTGTCACCGAAGTTCCACCACAGACCCAGGGAGATGGGCGGAAGCAGCAGGCCGGTGCGGCCCACGCGGCGGTACTCGAACTGCTCATAGCGGTTCTCGGCTGCGGCGTAGGGGGTGTGGGTCTCGGTGCCCCACGGCGAAACGTCTACGGACTGGGCCGGTGCGGCCTGTGCTGACTCTGTCATGCGTCCTCCCAAAGGGTCGGGGTGCAGGTGGGCTGCGGCGTCGTCGTCATCCTACCCGCCAGCGTGAACTGGATAGTTCAGATTGCGGGTGGGGTGAGGATCAGGTGTAGAGCGAGAGCGGCTGGAACTCTCCGTTGAGGAAGTGGGCGCCGACCTCGAGCTTCTTGTAGTCCACCGGATCATGCAGCGAATGCGTGCGAATGTTGCGCCAGTAGAGGTCGAAGCCGTGCTTGGAGGCGGTCGACGACGTCCCCGTGGCTTCGAAGATCTGGTGGGTGAGCTGGGTGGCGACATCCGAGGAGATGACCTTCAGCTCCGCGATCTCAATGGCGAGCTCCCCGCGGATCTGCGTGGTAACCCGAGCGCCCAGGGCCAGCACCTCGTCAAAGCGGCGGTTGACCTTCTCCGCCAGTGCTGCCACGGCGGCGGTCTGGGACTTGAAGTCGCCCACCAGGCGCTGGACGAACGGGTCGTGGCGGTACTTCTCCGCGGTGGAGAGGAACCAGGCGTTGGGGCGGGCGTTGATCAGGTCGCGGGCCTTGTTCAGCGCGCCCTCGGCGATGCCGAGGTAGAGGTTGCCGAAAGCCAGCTGGATCCCGGGGGTCACCAAAGAGGAGTAGGGCTCATCCGAGAGGTAGCCCAGCACATCGTTGCCGGTGATACGCACATCCTGGTAGGTCACCGTGTTGGAGGAAGAGAGGCGCTGGCCCAGGAAGTCCCAGTCGTCCACGTAGGTCACGCCCTCACGTCCGTTCTCCAGCACGAAGGCCAGGATGCGACCCTCCTCCGGACCGGCGGTGATGCGGGCGTTGACCAGCAGAGCGTCGCCGACGGCGGAGCCGGTGGAGTAGCGCTTCTTGCCGTTGAGCACCCAGCCCTCGCCCTCTGGCACCAGGGTCAGGTCGGGGTCGGTGGGGTTGACCGAGTCGCCCCAAATCCACTGGCCCTGCACCGTGGCGCGGAACCACCGTTCACGTTCGGCCGGGTCGGTGATGGTGAAGACAATATTGCCCTCGTTGACGTAGTGGTAGGCCAGCAGCTGGGCGATCGAGGCGTCTGCGCGGGCCAGGATGCGCACCACCGTCAGTGCGGTGGACCAGTGGCCACCTCCTCCGCCGAACTCCTGAGGCACCAGGAGGGTCACCAGGCCGGAGTCCTTAAGGAGCTTGGCCTCGGTGTGTGGGGTCTGGTTGGCGCGGTCGCGCTCGATGGCGTCGGCCGCAAGGGTCTCGGCCACCTGCTCAGCGATCGCGCTCCAATGCGCAAGCTCCTGGGCGGTAGCGACGCCGGCGTCGTCCCAGTGCGAGCGCGGAGTGCCGGCTGCTGCTGTCTCGGTCGGTGCAGTGCCGGGCTGGGCTGTGCCGGGCTGTGCTGTCTCGGTCTGGGTGGTCTCAGGCTGTGCTGTCTCAGTCATGGAGGACTCCTTCTCAGGCCGTGGTGGTGTCGGGCTCGCCGACGCTCCACAGCCGCACGGGTTCGGTGCCGTTGACGCGATAGTCCCCGGCAATGCGGGCCTTGTAGACCCAGGGGTTGTGGCTGGTCACGGTGCGGGCGTTGCGCCAGTGCCGGTCCAGCCCCTTGGAGCGGTCGGTGCCGGAGGCGCCCAGCGCGTCGAAGATCCGCGCGGTGGCCTCCAGGATGGGCTTGTGGAGGGCCACCTGGGCGCGACCGGTGGCGAGCTCGATCTCGTTCGCGGCCGCCAACTGGGTCTGGTCGCCGGCCTCACGGGTGGCGAAGGCGGCGTCGAGCAGACGTGCGGTCTCCAGGACCTGGGCCCGGGCCAGATGCGCGACGGCGTCGACCTCCCCCACGGCCTGGAGCAGCTGCGGGTCGGTGCTGGGGGTCGCGGTGTTGGCGTGGGTGTAGGTGCGGCTGCGGGTGGACAGGGCGGCGGCGATGTCGCGTGCGGCAGCCTCGGCGATGCCGGCCAGCACGATGAGCAGCACGTGCTGGTAGAGCGCCGTCTGGTAGGGGAACCGGTCGCTGAGCAGCCGCAGCTCATACTCGGCGACCTCGGCGTCCTTCAGCACCATGGAACCGGAGGCGGTGGTGCGCTGACCCATGCCGTTCCAGTCGTCGCTGATGGTGACCCCGGGCTGCTCGCGGGCGACGAGCACGCCGAGTTCGTTGCCCTCCTCATCGCGGGCGGTGATGTCCAGCCAGTCGGCGAAGATCGACCCGGTGGTGTAGTACTTCACGCCGTTGACCACCGGGCCCTGCTCGGTCTGGGAGACCACGGTGCCGGAGCGGTGGAAGGCACCTTTGCCCGGTTCGGTCCAGCCGTTGCCGGCCAGTTCGCCGCGGCCCAGCCGCTCGAGCCACCGGCGGGCACCGTCGTGGCCCTCGCCGTTCCACAGCGCATCCTCCTGGATGGCCAGGTGGCCGCGGATGGCCTGGGGGATGTTGCTGTCCTGAGCGGCCAGCTCCACGAGCACCTCGGTGGTCTGCACCCAGTTCAGGCCCAGCCCGCCGAGGGACTCCGGTACGCGCAGGCGGCCGATGCCCTCGGCGGCCAGGCGGCGGATCTCCTCGGTGGGAAGCGTCCGGTTCAGCTCGCGGGCCAGTGCGCCCTCGCCGGCGGCGCTGATCGCCTCGGCGAGCGCCTGCGGAACGGGCAGGGAACGGTGGGCGGGCAGGGGAAGAGACATTCTGTATTCCTCCATCGTTCCTGGCGTTAGCACCGACCCTCAAAGAGGGGGTTGCTGCGACGTCTTCGAGCCAGGTCTCTCAGTCGCTCTGGATGGTCAAAGCTGTTCACACTGTAGCCTCCATCCGCCGCAGTGAACCAAATCGTGAACATTGAGCTGTCATTCAGCGTCATCTATCGCAGAGTTCGCCGGGCGCTGTTTGATGAGGCAAGAGACGTCGTCGTACTGTTGAGGCGATCCACCATCCCGAGCGGTCGAGAGATCTGGCTCTTTGACACCGCAGCAACCTTCACCCGTGGAATCCCACGCCGGTGACAAGGTGCTACCGCCAGAAACGATGGGAGAACATTGAGCAGCACCCCCGACCACCCTGGCGCCACCCTGCGCTATGCCGCGAACGATCAGATGCAGCAGGCCGCCGTGGAGCGGATTGATCCGCTGTACGCCGATGTGCACGCCTGGCCAGAACCCGAGAAGCACGACGACGACGCTCGCCTGGACTTCTGGGCGCGGGCTGCGACCCTGCTGGACTGGGAGACCCCGTGGGAGACCACCCACTCCTGGACCCCGCCCAGCCGCCAGGCCCGCCGGGGCCCGGACATGCGCTGGTTCGAGGGCGGGCGGCTCAACGCCGCGGTGAACTGCGTGGACCGCCACGTAGCCGCCGGGCGCGGTCAGAAGGTGGCCCTGCACTTCGAAGGAGAGCCCGGAGACCGGGTGGACGTCACCTATGCGGACCTGCAGGAGCGGGTTAATCGGGCCGCCAATGCGCTGGAATCGCTAGGCGTGGGGCACGGTGACCGGGTGGTCATCTACCTGCCGGTGCTCGTGGAGACCATTGTCATCACCCTGGCCTGCGCCCGGATCGGTGCGGTCCATCAGCTGGTCTTCGGCGGGTTCTCCGCCGAGGCGCTGCGGTTCCGGGTGGAGGACACCGGAGCCAAGCTGCTGGTCACCACCGATGGTCAGTACCGCCGCGGTGCCGCCGTGCCGGTCAAGGCCAATGCTGATGCCGCCGTGGCCGGGCTGACCGTGGACGCCGGCGGCACGGTGGAGCACGTGCTGGTGCTGCGCCGCACCGGCAGCGAGATCAACTGGACCGACACCGACCTCACCGGCGACGGCCTGGGCCGCGACGTGTGGTGGCACGAGGTGGTGGACACCGCCTCACCGGTACACGAGCCGCAGTTCTTCGACGCGGAGAACGAGCTGTTCATCATGTACACCTCGGGCACCACCGGCAAGCCCAAGGGCCTGGTCCACACCACCGGCGGCTACCTCACCGGTGCACTGTTCAGCTACCTGCGGCTCTTCGCCCACCCGGATCCGGCCCAGCGCGACGACGACGTCCACTGGTGCACCGCCGACCTCGCCTGGGTCACCGCCCACACCTATGAGATGTACGGTCCCCTGGCCGCCGGCGCCACCCAGGTCATCTACGAGGGCGTGCCGAACGTGCCGCATCCCGGCCGGCACTTTGAGATCATCCAGCGCCACCGCGTGACCAGCTACTACACCGCTCCCACCCTGGTGCGTTCGCTCATGGGCTGGTGGCCCAAGGGCGTGCCCGGAGAGTACGACCTCTCCTCGGTCCGCCTGGGCGGCACCGTCGGTGAGGCCGTGAATCCAGAGGCTGCCCAGTGGCTGCGCCGTGAGATCGGCCGCGACACCCGCGATGCCCAGGGCCGCCCATCCCTGCCGCTGGTGGACACCTGGTGGCAGTCGGAGTCCGGCTCCACGGTGCTCTCCCCCCGCCCGGAAGCCACCGCCTTCACACCAGGCTCCGTGGCCCAGGACATGCCCGGGTGGAAGACCGCCGTCGTCGACGAGTTCGGCACCCCCACCGGCACGGATGTCCAGGGCAACATCGTCATCACCCGGCCCGGGCCCTCCATGGCCCGCACCGTCTGGGGCAACCCGGAGCGGTTCTACACCTCCTACTGGGAGAAGTACGTGGATGCCGAGAACGGCCGCGGCTGGTTCCTCGCCGGTGACGGGGCCCGCCGCGATCAGGACGGCAACATCTGGATCCTGGGACGGATCGATGACGCCATCAACGTCTCCGGGCACCTGCTCTCCACCATTGAGATCGAATCGGCCCTGGTCACCCATCCGGACGTGGTGGAGGCCGGCGTCGCCCCCGTCTATGACCCGAAGACCGGCCATGCCGCCGTGGCCTTCACCGTGCTTTCCGCCGCCGCGCAGCAGCGTCTGGCCTCGCACCCGGAGCAGGAGGCTCAGCTCATCGAGACCCTGCGCGGACATGTGGCGCAGGTGATCGGCCCGGTCGCCAAGCCTCGCACCGTGATCCCGGTGCCCGAGGTCCCCAAGACCCGCTCGGGCAAGATCATGCGGCGGCTGCTGACCCAGCTGCATGATGGCCAGCGCCTGGGAGACACCACCAGTCTGCAGAACGAACCCTGCGTGCCCCAGATCCAGCGGATCTGTCAGGAGCGCGGCACAGCACCAACCAAGGAGAAGAGCCACGTATGAGTGATCGGCAGTTCGGTTTCCGCACTCGGGCCCTGCACGCAGGTGCAGTCCCGGATGCCACCTACGGCACCCGCGCGGTGCCCATCCACCAGTCCACCTCGTTCGTGTTCAAGGACACCGACGACGCCGCCAACCTCTTTGCGCTGCAGAAGTTCGGCAACATCTACTCCCGCATCGGCAACCCCACGGTGGCTGCGCTCGAGGAGCGCATCGCCTCCCTGGAGGGCGGCATCGGCGCGGTGGCCACCGCCTCGGGCATGAGCGCGGAGTTCCTGGTCTTCGCTGCGCTGTGCCAGCAGGGTGACCACATTGTGGCCAGCTCCAAGCTCTACGGCGGCACCATCACCCAGCTGGACGTCTCGCTGCGCCGCTTCGGCATCGAGACCACGTTCGTGAACTCGGATGAGGCCGCCGACTTCAAGGCCGCGCTGCAGCCCAACACCAAAGCGATCTTCACGGAGGTCGTGGCCAACCCCAGCTCCGACGTCGTCGACCTTCCGGGTCTGGCCGAGGTCGCCCATGAGCACGGCATTCCGCTGGTGGTCGACTCCACGCTGACCACCCCGTATCTGCTGCGGCCCATCGAGCACGGCGCGGACATCGTCACCCATTCGGTGACCAAGTTCCTGGGCGGTCACGGCACCACACTGGGCGGTGTGATCGTCGAGTCCGGAAAGTTCCCCTGGAACAACGGCAACTTCCCGCAGATGACCGAGGAGGTGCCCTCCTACGGCGGCCTCTCGTGGTGGGGCAACTTTGCGGAGTACGGCTTCCTCACCAAGATCCGTGCCGAGCAGCTGCGCGACTTCGGCCCGTCCCTGACCCCGCAGGCCGCGTTCCAGCTGATCCAGGGCATCGAGACTCTGCCCCAGCGCATGGTGGAACATGTGGCCAATGCGCAGAAGGTCGCCGAGTGGCTGCAGGCCGATGAACGCGTGGACTACGTCAACTACTCGGGCCTGCCCGGCCACCCGCACCACGCCCGCGCCCAACAGCTGCTGCCCAAGGGCACCAGCTCGGTATTCAGCTTCGGCATCCGCGGCGGCCGCGCCAACGGCGCAAAGTTCATCGAGAACCTGCAGCTGGCCTCGCACCTGGCCAATGTGGGCGATGCGCGCACCCTGGTGCTGCACCCGGCCTCGACCACTCACCAGCAGCTCACCGCCGATCAGCTCACCGCGGCCGGCATTCCCGAGGACCTCATCAGGATTTCTGTGGGCCTGGAAGACGTTGAGGACATTATCTGGGACCTCGATCAGGCCCTGACTGCGGCTCTGGAAGGAGCAGAATGATGACGACGGCGACCCCCGCTGAGAACACTGCCGAGCACCCCAACGGCCTCTGGGAGGAGCCGGGTCCGGCCCGGCGCCTGCAGCTGCTGCGCGATGCCAAGTCCGTGGCGATCGTGGGCATGTCCAATAAGCCCGCCCGCGCCAGCTACTTTGTGGCGACCTACCTGCAGTCCGACTCCTCGTACCGGCTGTACTGGGTCAACCCCGCCCTGGTGGGCAAGACCGTGCTGGGCGAGCCCGGCTACGCCTCGCTGAAGGATCTCCCGGAGGCACCCGACATTGTGGTGGCCTTCCGCAAGCCCGATGATCTGCCCGATCTGGCCCGCGATGCGGCCGAGGCCGGGGCGAAGACCCTGTGGGTCCAACTGGGCATCCACTCGGAGGAGGCCATGCAGGTGGCTACCGATCTGGGGCTCAATGCGGTGCAGAACCGGTGCATCAAGATCGAGCACGGCCGGTTCCACGGCAATCTTCACCTGGGTGGGTTCGACACTGGGGTCATCAGCGCCAAGCGGCAGATTCGCGACTCCACCTGAGCAGCAGAACCAGTGCGGCCTCTACGGCCACCGAACCGGGGCCGTTCAGCGGGAGGCTTCGCGCAGCAATCTGCGCAACTCCTGGCGAGAGTGCAGGCCCAGCTTGGAGAGCGCATTGCCCACGTGGTATTCCACGGTGCGCACCGAGATGACCAGCTCATCGGCGACCTCACGGTTGGTGCTGCCGCGGGAGACCAGCACGGCGATCTCACGCTCACGCTGCGAGAGGGCGGACAGCGCGGGGTGCCGTGCTGCCTCCTCCAGACAGATGAGGGCGAACTGGTCCGAGCCTGCCCCACCGTCCGCGGCGTCTGCTCGTGGTCTGATCTTCTCCATCAGCGCGGTGGCCTCAGCCAGCAGCGAGGCCGCCCCGCATGTCTGGAACAGCGAGGCGGCCCAGACCAGCAGTTCCAGCACGGCACTGCGGTGTGCCCGCAGCAGCTGGGGGTGCTCGCTGAGCAGGGTGGCCATGTCCAGGCCCAGCAGCGCCCGGTATAGCCGGCAGCCTCCGCTCTCCCCGGCGGGCTGGGTGGGCCGCAGTGGGGGCTCCGCATCGAAGAAGCGCAAGGTGGTGGTGAAATGCTCCATCGCGGCGGCGGGTTCCTGTCTGCTCCAGGCCTCGAATCCGCGCATATAGTCCAGGATCGAACCGTGCCGGTCACCCAGTGCAGGCACATCGGCGACCAGTGAGCGGATGAGACCGGGTAGCATCTCAGGCCAGCCCGCGTAGTGGAGTTCGCGGGCCATCAGCGCCATGGGCTCGACGCCGATGGCCCACCAGCCTCCGGTGGAGTCCCGCATGCTCATCAGACGCTCGCCGGCGGCCGCATGGTCTCCGGAGGACAGCGCCGCCCAGGCTCTGACCCAGTCCAGGGTGGCCCCGGCCACCGGACCGGGGTCTGCAGTGTGCTCGAGCTGGGCGATGATGTCGGCGACTTCATCCTGCTGGCCACGTGCCGCAGGGACCAGTGCGCAGGCGGTATAGGCAGCCAACCCGGTAGCGTCCTCATTGGCCTCCAGAACCATCCCTGCTGCTTCGCTGGCATAGCGGTGGGCGTCCTTCCAGAGACCCGCCCCGAAGAGCACAAAGGCCGCCTGGGTCTTGGCATGGATGACGAAGGAATGCACCTGGGAAGCAGAGGCGGCCGGAAGCAGCTCTTGGTAGGCGGCGCGTGCGTCCCCGATCTGGCGCAGGCGGATGCCCCGGGCGGCCAGCAGGCAGGAGCGGACGAATTAAGTGCCCGGGTAGCGGGCGAGGCGTTCGATGAGAATGGTGATCTCCGTGATGATCGTCTGGGCTTCCCCGGCACCTTCGGTGTTGAGCACGTGCCACAGTTCGACGAGGCCACGCAGTGCGGCGGCATAGCCCAGCTCCCAGGCAGGCGGTTTCCGGGCGGGGTTTTCCGAGAGCTGTTTGGTGTGCTCGTTACGCAGCCTGTCCTCGAAGCTCTGGAGGGCAGCCAAGGTGCGATCATGCAGTGCGTCGGCTCCGACCACGGTACTGCGCATGGCAAGGTGGCCGCCGGTATCACAGACCGCTTGGGCATATGTGGGAAAGGTGTCGGCGTAGGGGTCCAGGTCCTTCTGCGCCTCGAGTTCGACCAGTGCCTGGTGGGGATCGTTGCGTTCGAGGGCGATGAATGCCAGCAGCGCAGCCCGGGCCTGCCCCAGTGGAAGGGCACGGATCGCTGGCTCGAAGCTCACCACTCTCCTCAGCTGTCCGGTAGGCACCGCGGCCAGTGCGAGTTTGGCCAGTGTCTCCTCGGTGGGCATCACCTGGGCCGCCAGGGAGATCTGTTCCAGGGTCTCATCGAGGTCCCCGCTGCCCCAGAGTTCGGCTGCGGAGGACATCAACTCCTGGTGCAGGCTCCGGTGAGCGTCGTCGCCGGCCAGCCGCACAGCGGGAGCCCGGTGCCGGAAGGCGGCGAAACGGTCGCTGAGCGGGACCAGCCGCTGGTGGATCTCAGCGACCTCCTCCGGGGTGAGTTCCCCGAGCAGTGCCCGTGCGACTGCACAGTACTCGATGGTGTAGCCGAAGCTGGTCTCGTCCCAACTGACCACCTTGGTGGCCATCAGATCGGCCACATCCACTGGGCCTCCGACGAACTCCTCCAGCATGTGCCGGGTCAGCGGACGGGCAGCGACGGCGAGCAACTGCAGCAGCTCACGGGTGCTCCCCTCCGCCTCGACGGACTCGGCGATCTCTTGCCTGAAGGCCTGCAGTTCGTCTCCGGCCAGCGCGTGGTCGCAGGCGGCGTCGATCCCGCGCCGACCGAGCGGGGTCCTCAGCAGGTGAGCGGCCACCGTTTGCATATACCGCGGGAAACCATCGGTACGGTGACGCGCCTGGGCGGCGATCGCCTCAGTCACCGGGAAACCGACGGCGTGGCTGATCAACGTCCGAACCTCCGCGGTGCTCAATGGGTCGAACGCGATGTGGAGTCCGTGCGGGCTGGCCTGGGCGAGTCGGATCAGCCGGTTGACCCCCGGGCGCCGACCCGTATTCGGGCCAGGGCTCCAGGGGCTCCAGCGCCTTACGGACCAGGGCCGTCTTGCCGGCGCCGGCGACTCCCTCGATGACGACAAACCTGGTGTGACCGCGACGCACCTCTTCGGCGGCATCGCGGATACGACTCAGCTCCTCGGTCCTGCCGACAAAGGAATGAGGCTCTCCCACAGGGTCCCCCGCTCTCTGGTTGCTTCGGCGGCTGGCCCACGGCGGCCGGCCGGCTGATGCATGCCGATACCACAATCGGCCAATACGGTGAAACGTAGCGTAACCGGGGTTTCTGCAAATACCTCAGTTTGCACTGTCTCACCAGGTGATCTACCCAGTATTTTCTACAGAGTCAAATCCGCGGCCACACTCGGTGGAAGCCACGCTCCACAGGAGAAGCCAGCACCCTGCTCCACGCTACCAGGTAATTATTACCGGCATGAAAAATACCCCTTATATTCTACCTGGTTAACATACTCTTTCTACTGTTTGAGTAGTTACTTCGGTCTTGTTTTTGTTTATAATCGCCGTAATCTCTGTTTTTGAGGCTAGCCGTTCGGCTTGCGCACCTCCACCGCAGAAGAAAGCAGGGGACCATGTCAGAGACCATCGCAGCCACCACCAACTCACACTCCACACACCGTCGGCGCAAGATCCAGGCTGTGCTGGCAGCAGGCGCCGTACTGGGAATCGGTGCGGCAGTGACACTGGCCAATTGGAGCGATTCGGTGTTCACCCAGGGCCAGTTCGGCTCCAGCGCCTTCGGCCTGGAGGGATCGGCCAGCGGAGCCGCTGAGAGTTTCACCTCGCATGAGGACGCCACCGATGCCGTCTCGCTGCCCTTTGACGCCGCCGATATGGCTCCGAACTCCACGGTCTACGCTCCCTACTGGGTGCGACTGACAGCTGAGTCCACTGTGCCCGGAGTTATTGCCGGCGAGGGCGGGATCAGCATCGAGAGCCCGGCTGGCAACCCGAATACCGGCAACCTCGGCTACACCGTCTATGCCCTTGACTCAGACGGGGCCTGCGACACCTCCGGCGTCGCCGGCGCCACGGCGATCGCCAGCGCAAACACCTTCGCCAGCGGCCCCGCCTCTGGGCCCGGATCTGAGACTCTCGCCCCGGGCGAAGACTCAGCTGCCGGTGAAGCGGTGCAGCTGTGCTTCGAGGTGACCGCCGGTGAGGACCTGGTCCAGGGCGAGACGACGAATGCTCTCTGGACGATCACCGCCACCAGCGTCAATGACTGATGCCCGGCATGCCGTCTGACCAGGATCCGGTCGTGAGCCAGAGCACCTTCCGCCGGCGCCGTCGTCGGCGGAAGGTACAGGCTGTACTGGCTGCTGGTTCGGTGCTGGGTGTGGGGGCCGCGGTCACTCTGGCGAGCTGGACCAGCTCGCAGTACACGGAGACCACCATCAACGCAGGAACGTTCGTTCTCGAAGGCGCCGTCCCCGGCGGGGAGTTTCTCCCCGCGCCGCTGGAGTCCGCGCATACACTGGTCTTCACCGACGCCGCTGCCATGCACCCGGGCAGCACCGGCTACGCAGCCTTCAGTGTGCGCACTGCTTCCGGGTCAATGGGAGGCGAAGTGAGAATCCAGGCCGCCGAGGAGAATGTCGCCGGCCTCGGGCAATGGCTCACCTATGGTGTGGCGCTGATCGAGGATCCGGCTGCATGCCACGCGGCCACCTTCAACGCCGGCACACAGATCGTTCCTCGTGGAACCGCGGTGAGCACAGGCTCGCAGAGCCCTGCGTCGGTGGCTCCCGACGGCGGCTCCGTGGCACATTTCTGCCTGGAGATCACCCTGCCGGAGGAGGGCGTTCCCAATGAGGCTCAGGGCACCTCGGCCCATGTGACGTGGGAGTTCCGCGGTTCCAGCGTGGAGTCCTGATGCAGCCTGTCAGTGCCGGACTGATGCTGCTGGTACCGCTGTTCCTCGCGGGTGCGGCTCCCGATCCCCCGGAGTTGGAGCACCTTCCTGAACGCGTCGACGTCGACGTCGTCCAAGGGGCATACACCACGTTGACTGCGATCTACGATCAGGATCTCCGCTCCAACCTGGTGCCCGGGGAGATCGCTCGCTGGGATGTGGGAGTGCAGGTTGATCCCCCTGATCCGGGGTCTGTGCTGCTGGGTGTAGCCGCAGATGGTGATTTTGCGGTCGAACTCACCGTCTACTCTTGTCCCGAGCCGTGGCTGGACGCCCCCGGCAACCCCATCCTGCCGCGCGAGAACGCCTGCAGCGGAGATGTGGAACTGGTGGTCGAGAACCATCCGGTGCAGCCGGACGGGAACGTTGCCTGGATCGGCAGCTTCCCCACTGATCAGCAGCGGTGGCTGAGGGTGCTGACGTGGATGCCGCTGGACACCCCGGATGAGGCGCAGAACTCGCAGACCACCGTACGGGTGCATGCCTCGGGGACCAGCGACACCCCCGGGGACGATCCTGCTCCTGATCCCAGCGATCCAGCAGACCCTGGGATCTCTATAGCCCCAGGGGACGGTGAGGCTGGCGATCTCTCTGCCGGGGCCCCGGCCTCTCCCCGGCCCGGAGCGCTGGCACAGACCGGGTGGCAGCTGGCGCTGGTGCTGGGGCTTGCGCTGGCCTCGACATTGCTGGGCTGGATACTGCTGAAGAGCCGGCACCGGGAGGCGGGATGATGGCTCGACGTCTGGCTGCTGCAATGCTGACCGCGTGTTTCCTGGTGGCAGGCGGGGCCGCGCTCGGCCAGTTCCCTGCCCAGCACGCCGCCCGAACCTCTGGGGCCCCCGTCGCAGCCGTGGAATGGACCGAAGCCTCCTGGGCAAGCGGTCAGACAGCTTCGAGCGACCTGACCGCGGGCGCCCTAGAAGCTCCTCGGATCACCAACTGCGAGAACCTGGGTCTGCTGGGACTCACCGGCCCGGTACGGATCAGCTGGGCCCATGAGGCCTCGGAGATCTCCCACCATGGGTACGTGATACAGATACGCCGGCAAGGGGTGCTCGGCCCGGCGGGTGTGCTGCACGAGTTCGAGGTCGACGACCCCGGCGCCACACAGTACGTGCTCACGGCCGGTCTGCTGGAGGTGATCCGTGACCTCCTCAATCTCGGGGCGACATACACGGTCACTGTGGCAGCGAACGGTCCCGGAGAGTGGATTTCTCCCCTGTCGAATGAGCAGCGTTTCCATGTCGTTGCAGGCCTGATTCCCGTATGCGGATCAAGTTGATGGACCGTCCGCATCATGCCAGAAGGATCCTTGCGGAGGTCGGCATGTGGCTGCTGGCCGGCCTCGGCGTTGTCGTCATGGGGCTGGTGGCTGCCGCCTATCTCTTCAACGTCTCGTTGATGATGTTCCGCACCGGCTCCATGGAACCGACCATCCCCGTCGGCGCTGTCGCGGTGGTGCGGGAGATTCCCGCCGACCAGGTGGAAGTCGGTCAGATTCTCACAGTACAGCGGCCGGATCACCTGCCGGTGACCCACCGTGTGACCGCCGTGGAACCGGGTCCGGCCCCTGCGCAGCGCACGATCCGTATGCAGGGGGACGCCAACACCACCGAGGACGCGATGCCCTATGTGATCGCCACGGGCGGGGAGGTCCTGTTCTGGGTTCCCGGCGGTGCGCAGATTCTCAGCGCTCTCGGCACTCCCTACGCACGAATGGGAATCACACTGGCTGCTGCTGGGTTCGTCGGCTGGGCCTTCTGGCCCCGTCGTGCGGAACCTGCTCCTGGTCCTCCCGTGAGGGCGGCTCCCCGGCACGCCGCTTCATCTTCCCGGCAAGACCGATGAGCCGCCGCTCAATCCAATGCCAGGTGCGGTGCGTGACGAAGATGGCGTCGAAGGCGAGCATCGCCAGGGAGAACCAGGGAAGCCCCATCATCACTGCGATTCCCCCGTGGAGCAGGATCACTCCGAGGATCGCGAGACGGCGGGTGAGCGGATGCAGCAGGCCGACTGCAAAGAACAACTGGACGTACACCGAGAAGTAGGTGGCCACGGTGAGGATGTAGGGATTGTCGTACACCAGGGCGTTCAGCCACGGGTAGACGGCATACTCGTGCAGCGCCAGTGGGTAATAGAGTGCCGTCCCTTCCTGCCAGAGGTTCCCCTGGACCTTGAACAGGGCAGAAGCGGTGTAGAGGATGAACAGCTGGCAGGCCAGCGCGATGAGCGCCGCGTTGTGCAACAGAGTGGTGAACCAGCCGGGAAGGAACGGCGCCCCGTACCAGATCCGCTCCCAGAGCGTGCGCACCCCCCGTTCCTGCCCCAGACGTCGCCGTCGGGCATCCAGTGACCAGTGTGCGTTAGTGGTCATGAGTACCATGAAAGTCAGTCCGATGCGGGCAATGTTGTCACCTTGGTCGCCGACGGTGTCCGCGCGTTCCACCAGGGCTGCCAGGCCGATCACCAGCAGGATGGTGCTCAGCCTGGTGCGCCAGCCGAGGATCACGGCCACTGTCAGCGCTATCAGTACCAGGTACTGGGCCGTGAAGAGCAGCGGCCCGCTGCCCTCGTAGAGTCCCAGCAGGGCACCGAAGTCCGAGTTCTCACGGAAAGGCTCGGCCCAGAACGAGCCCGGTCCCCACAGCACATGGCGTGCGGGGAAGTTGCTGAGCAGCAGGCCCAGGACGGCGACGCCGACCAGAACCCGGGTGGCCGAAAGCCCGTAGAGCGCATGCTTGTGAAGTAGCAGCCATGCCTGTCCCCGCTCTGTCCACGAGCCGATGGCACGCCAGACCGCAGCGCCGGATTTCACCGCTGAGACACTCACGGAGACCCCTCCAGCCGGTCGAGGTAATGGTCGAAGAGCTCGAGTTCCGCGCTCGTGAGCTCGGCCGGGGCGCGCCAGCCGTAGTCGCGGTAGGTGCGGTTCTGCTCGTCGAGATCTTGTTCGTGCCGGTTCTCCCAGGAGGGGGCAGGCCTGGTGGAGGTCCGATACTGCACATGGATCACCGGTCCGTCCACAGTACGTTCTGCCACTGCGGTGGCGATCATGGTCGCGGATCGGTCGGCCTGCATATACCGGTCCACATGATGAGCTCCGGTTCCTCCCTCCACACTGAGTAGGCGGGAACGTAGGGTCTCCACCGGGGTCTCGACGTAGTTGGCCTCGAGCCAGCTCTCCTGGTCCTCGTTCATGGTGGACCGGGCAGAGTGCATTCTGTCGGCCAGCCGACGGGTGATCTTGGATGTGCGGCTGCCCAGAGGGTTGCCGGCGACGATCTGGTCCTCGATCTCCACCAGGTCGATCCATTCGGTGGTGAGCCGTTCGCCGTTCTGGTCCTCGGTGAGTGCCCGCACTTCGAAGGTCACCGCCGTGCGGCGCGGATTGGGCGCGAAGATAGACCAGTTCTGTTCAAACCAAGGCATCACGTAGGAGCGCAGGGTGTCGTTGCCCAGTTCTTCGCGGATGGGCGTCATAGGAGCCACCCATAGGGCGATGAGCAGGCTGTGGATGACGACGACAGCGATGACGGGGACGCTGAGCAGCCGTGCTGCCTGTGGCAAGGCACGCAGCTGGCGGCGCTGCTCATGAGGAGCAGCGCCGCCGCTGGTTGAGAGGTTTTCCGACACGCAGTCCAGGTTAGACCGTGTCACCTCTGCGCCGCTTGCCGGCGATCAGTGTTCCTGCACCGAGGAGCATGATCAGCCCAGCCGCGATGGCCAGGGCGGTGCTTCCGGCACCGGTGGCGGCCAGTCCGCCGCTGGGCTTTCCACCTGCCGCAGCCACTCCTGTGGGCTCAGCAACGGTGAGACTAGCGCTGGCTGAGGAGTCTGGGTCGTGGTCGTCGGTGGCAGTCACGGTGAGCACGCCCGGATCGACGCCCTCAGGTACCGTCCACTCGACAGTGAACTCACCGTTCTCATCAACCTCGATGCCCTCGATAGTACCGATGACATTGCCATCCTCATCGGTGATCTCCACTGTCACGGTAGTGCCCGGATCAAAGCCTTCACCTTCAACAGTGACGGTGTCACCGGGATTAACGGTGTCTGGCTCGACAGTAATCGACGGGTCCCCAGTCACACCATCCTCAGTACCGTCGTCGGTGCCATCCTCGACACCATCCTCAGTACCGGCCTCAGTACCGTCGTCGGTGCCATCCTCAACACCATCCTCAGTACCGTCGTCGGTGCCATCCTCAAAACCGTCTTCGGTACCGGTCTCAGCACCATCGTCAGTGCCATCCTCGGCTCCGTCATCGGTACCGTCCTCGACGCCATCCTCGACACCGGTCTCAGCACCATCGTCAGTGCCGTCCTCGACGCCGTCGTCAGTGCCATCCTCGGCTCCGTCATCGGTACCGTCCTCGACACCATCCTCGACACCGGTCTCAGCACCATCTTCGGTGCCGGTCTCGGCGCCGTCGTCAGTGCCATCCTCAACACCATCCTCAGTACCGTCGTCGGTGCCATCCTCGACACCGTCTTCGGTACCGGTCTCAGCACCATCGTCAGTGCCGGTCTCGGCGCCGTCATCGGTACCGTCCTCGACGCCATCCTCGACACCGGTCTCAGCACCATCGTCAGTGCCGTCCTCGACGCCGTCGTCAGTGCCATCCTCGGCTCCGTCATCGGTACCGTCCTCGACACCATCCTCGACACCGGTCTCAGCACCATCTTCGGTGCCGGTCTCGGCGCCGTCGTCAGTGCCATCCTCGACACCATCCTCGGTACCAGTCTCAGCACCATCGTCAGTGCCATCCTCGACACCGTCTTCGATACCAGTCTCAGCACCATCGTCAGTGCCGGTCTCGGCGCCGTCATCAGTGCCATCCTCGACACCATCCTCGGTACCGGTCTCGGCGCCGTCATCAGTGCCGTCCTCGGTGCCAGTCTCAGCACCATCGTCAGTGCCGTCCTCGACGCCGTCGTCAGTGCCATCCTCGACACCATCCTCGGTACCAGTCTCAGCACCGTCCTCGACGCCGTCTTCGGTGCCGGTCTCGGCGCCGTCGTCAGTGCCATCCTCGACACCATCCTCGGTACCAGTCTCAGCACCATCGTCAGTGCCATCCTCGACACCGTCTTCGATACCAGTCTCAGCACCATCGTCAGTGCCGGTCTCGGCGCCGTCATCAGTGCCATCCTCGACACCATCCTCGGTACCGGTCTCGGCGCCGTCATCAGTGCCGTCCTCGGTGCCAGTCTCAGCACCATCGTCGGTGCCGTCCTCCACACCGTCTTCGGTACCGGTCTCAGCACCATCGTCAGTGCCGTCCTCGACGCCGTCGTCAGTGCCATCCTCGACACCATCCTCGGTACCAGTCTCAGCACCGTCATCAGTGCCGTCCTCGACGCCGTCTTCGGTGCCGGTCTCGGCTCCGTCGTCAGTGCCGGTCTCGGCTCCGTCGTCAGTGCCATCCTCGGTGCCAGTCTCAGCACCGTCATCAGTGCCATCCTCGACACCGTCTTCGATGCCAGTCTCAGCACCATCGTCAGTGCCGTCCTCGCCGCCCTCATCGGGCTCGCTGACGGTGATGGTGGTGGTGGCCGGAGTCTCCGAGACGTCACCGACTGCGGTCACCTCGGTCGCCCCGAGCGCGTAGTCGGCCGGAATCGGGAGAGCCGCGGTGAAGCGGCCGTCCTCATCGGTGGTGGCCTCCACTGCCTCTGCTCCAGGAATACTGACCGTGACTGTCTCCTCAGGCGCGAAGCCCTCGCCGGTCACCACGGTCTCGCCGCCCTGCTCGACAACGCTGGGAGCTGCAGAGATCGACGTATCGAAGACGACGTCGGTTCCGCGAACGGTGGAGGAGGCCAGGTTGACCTGAGCCAGGGTCGCAGTCGGCAGCAGAGTCACCTGCACGGCACGGACAGTGGATGTCCCCGCTCCGAGGTCACCTTCAGCCGGCTGCGCGTTCACGGTCACCCCGACGACCTGGTTCACAATACCCAGCAGCGGGCCGACAACCTCGGTCGCCAGCGGACCCGTAATGCCATCTACCAGATCTTCCAGATCAGTGAGTACATCGAGCGAATTCCCGACGAGGCCCAGGACCAGGTTGAAGACCAGGTCACCGAGTTCGTCCACATCATTCAGCCCAAGGGCTGTGAGGAGGGCGCCGACGATACCTGAGGAGTCAACAGAGACCACGTTCTCGGCAGTGCCGTCGAGCAGGTCGCCCAGGGGCGCGTTCAAGCTGATGGACACACTGCCCGCCAGAATGATGTCCAGGACGACGCCCACGCTGAGTGACGTGGCACCGATCGTGTTCTCAAGATTCGTCACGATCTCCGTCACCACATCGGTCACAGCCTGAGTGATTCCATCACTGATCGCTGCCACCACGGGACCGCTGAGCAGCTCGGAGTTCGCCGGCATCTCGTTGAGGTTCGGCAGGTCCGGGTTGGCTGCGAGCAGGGTCTCCAGATCCACTGTCACCGCACCGGTGGTCAGGTCCACAGTCACGCCGCTGCTCTCGCCCACCACGTCATCCGGCAACAGTGCCGAAAGGTCCGGCGGGGTGAACCCTACCGTGGTGTTCAAGTTCAGGAGGGCGAGGTTGAGCTGCGCGTCCAGGGCCTGCTCGATGGAGCCCGAAAGCCCGTTGAGGGCCGTCTGCAGATCGCCCACGGTTGACAGCAGTTCGGTATAAACCTCACCGATCGCGGGGCTCTGCAGATTCAGCGTGGCTCCGGCGACCTGATAGTCCGTCACCGGGGTGGTGCCATCAACCTGCTCGATGCTGGAGGACAGCGCCCCCAGGTCAAGGCTGAGATCGTTGATCAGCACCTCGGTGGTGCCGTCGGTGACCTGGGAGAGCAGCTCGCTGAGGTCCACCCGAGCATCAGCGGGGAACTCATCGGAACCACCGATGGCAATCGCCCCCTGATCCGACACAGCGCCGGAAGCAGCGCGTGCGTCTCCGCTGGACTGCGCCTCGGCGTACTGGTTCACAGCGCCAAGCTGAAGCACTCCATTGGGGCCGAACAGCTGTACGCCGCCTCCAAGGTCGACAGCGAGCGCATTGAGCGCCTCGGCGCCCAAGGGGTTGGTGACCACAGGGTGGTCACCGCTGGGGTTCTCTGCCAGCGCTCCGTTGATCTCCACTACGTCATCGAGGTTGATGCCCAAAGCCGAGCCGCCCAAGAACTTGCCGAGCGACTCTGAGACATCATCAGGTGCCGCCTGTGCAGGCCCGCTGCCCGCCAGCGTGAATCCTGCGGCCAACACGACGCTTGAGGCATAGGCCATCCATCGTTTGAATCTTCCCGGCGGAGGCGCGGATCTGTCTACGGACGGCGCATGACGCATGAGGTCCCCCTTGTGTCAGTTGGTACACGAATCCGGCGGGCAGGGAAAATCCACCAGCCGTAACGCCCATGCAAGCACATTCATCAGGCTGCATCAAGGATTTTTCGAGGGAAAATTATGCTCTATACCCCGCGTTAACTACTGAATTAGCATCACCGTATGTTCTACCGGGACACTAGGTAAGATGACGCAAAACACCTGATCAGAACAGGGCATACAATTCTCGAAAGCCAGTAATATTGCGCAGATCACAGCCCAAAGAGGAGCATAGGGCCTTACAGCGAATGCACAGTAAATAGAGCCCGCAGGGAGGAGAAATTCACAGTGCTCTCACTGACCGGCGTGGGCGCGCAGCAGCTGCCGGACCTCTCGCCGGGAGTCCAGGTTCAGCTTGGCCAGCAGGTTGCTCACGTGATAGTCAACAGTGCGCACGGAGAGCTTCATGGCCTCGGCGATCTCCCGGTTCGTCTCTCCCTCGGCGATGCGCAGCGCCACCTGCTTCTCCCGCTTGGTCAGCTCTCTGAGGAGGTCGTCTCCGGCAGATGTCGGGGCAGAGTCTGTCTCCGGCTCCAGTGAAGCCGGGTCGAGCGTATGTACCCCGTCTCCGCGGGTGGGGGCGCTCACCCCGGGATGATCTTCGAAAGCGGCCACAACGCAACATGCACGTTCCAGCAGGGCCTGGGCTCCACAGCTGCGGAAGACGGTGATCGCCCATTCAAGATTCTGCCGCGCCTCCTCACGCTGTGCATAGATATCTTGCGGACGCTGAATGAAGAGTTCTGCCATATCCAGTGCGAGGATCGCCATCAGAAGCCGGAATGCTCCGCCCTCGTAATGCGGCTGAGCAGACCGAAAAGGCGGCCTCTCCACGAACCAGCGCATGGTGGCCACCAGATGCCTCCAAGCCCCCCGGGTATCGCCGTCGCTCCAGGCGGCGAACCCCGCCAGGTAGTTCACCGCCACAGTGTGCGACAGCTCGGGGGACAACGGCGTATCGCCGGCGAGCACAGAGCGTAGCACCTGCGCCCCAAGGGTACGAGCCTTGGCGTAATACGCGGATCGGGCAAGCAGGAGCATCGGTTCGGGCCCGATGGACCACCACCCTCCCTGTTCATCCCGCATCCGCAGCAGATGGCGCAGGGCTTCCTCGTGGTCCCCCAGCCCTCCGACACGGCATGCGCAGACCCAATCGTAGATGGAGGCAACGAGCGGACCGTAGCTCATCTTCACCCGCCCGAGTTCATCGATCAGCGGGGCCACCTCGTCCCACCGCCCTTGGAAGCCACGGGTCAGGGCGACCACCGCATAGCTGATGAGGCTCGCCGACGATTCTCGGCTGAGCAGAGCCCGACCCGCGGCCCGCGAGGCCAGGTTCTCCGCCTCCTCCCAGTATCCGGCGCTGAAGAGCAGCAGCGCCAGTTGAGTCTGCATGTAGAGCAAGAAGTGATGGGGGACGGGGAAGTCGACCAGTTCCAACAGATCGGGGTAGATCTCATCCCGCTGGCCCAACTGCATCAGGCGAGTGGCGCGCATGGCACGAAGGCCGGCCGTGTACACCTCAGTGCCGGGGATCTCCTCCAGCTCCTTGAGCAGGTTCTCCATCTCAGTGACCGACTGCTTCAATCCCTCGGGATCCCGTCGCGAGAAGCTCTCCCACAACCGGATGAACGCTCGGACCCCGCAGATTCTGGCCCGCAGGGGCTCGGCAGCTGCATCACACCGCCGCTGGCACAGATCCTGCTCCCACGCGGTGAGCATCTGGACGGCGCGCTGGCCCGGGGTGCGAAGCTTCCAGTGCGCGTGATGGAGCGCGAGGTGCATCCCCGTCTCCGCCACAGCCTGCGCATACACCAGCGCTCCGATCTCGGTGTGGTCGGCGCCTTCATGGGTCTCCAGCGCCTCCAAAGCGCCGGTGAGATCGCCCTGGCCCAGCGCCAGAGCAGCCAGGGCTCCCTGCCGCAGCAGGCTGCTGGGCAGACTGCGCAGAGCAGGCTCGAACTCGACCAACCGTTCCAGCCGCCCCAGCGGCAGGGCAACGTCAATCATGTCTGCCAGCGCGACCTGGTCCGGTCGCAGCTGGGCACAGGCATAGTAGCTGTCGAAAGCCGACTTGAGATCGCCGCGGCTGAGCGCCTCGCCGCCGGCCTCGCGCAGCCGCAGCATAACCGGTTCCAGCGCTTCCTGCTCCTCCTGGGTGCGCAGAAGCTGAACGCGGTACGCCATCGCCTCGGCGGGGGCGACGGCGGTGAGCGTCCGGTGCACCTCGGCGAGATCCTCCGCGGAGCAATGGTCGAGCAGCAACTGAGCCACCACCGCATTCCGCGGCGCATAACCCAGCACCGTGTCGTCCCACCGGGCGAGCCCGGTCTCCAGTAGGGCGCTGACGTCGACGGAGGTCTGCACCGCAGCATCGAGCTGGTGCCTGGTGAGCGGAGTCCGGGCGGCGGCAAGCACTTGGAGCAGGCGGGCGGTCAGAGCGTCGACATCCTTGAGGATCTCTTCGACCGCACTGCGCATTCTCAGCCAGTCAGGCCCCGATCGCATGGCCCGCAGCGCCTCGCTCAGGCTGCGCCGTCCCAGTGGGGTTGCCGCAAGATGCCGCCCGAGGGCTGCGATGAGCAGCGGGTAGCCCGCTGTCTCCTCGTGCACCTGCTGGACCAGCTCCTCGCTCAGGGGCGTGCGGAGGTAGGTGGAGAGAAGCTGCTTCGTCTCTGCGGTCCCGTAGGGCTCCACCGCGACATGTGTCCCGTCGAGATTCGTGCGCACATAGTCAGAGAGCCTCCTGACCGGCACCCGGGTGTTCACCTGCGCGACAAACACCATCAGAATAGGGGCCTGCTGCAGGGAGGAACACAGCCGCAGCAGAACCTGCGCGGAAAGGTCGTCGACTTTGTCCAGCCGGGAGACCATGATCGCGGTGGGTTCTTCCACCTCGGCCAGTCCCTGCTGGGCAAGCTCCACCAGATCATCGGCTGAGGCGTCCGCGGAGCATGAGAGACCGAAGCTGAGCAGAATATGCCGGATCAGGTACCCGGGCATGCCACAGTGTTCATCGTCGAGCACGACGCTGAGCTCGTTCCATTCTTCGCACGCACGCAGAGCACTGCCCACCAGCGTGGATTTGCCGGTTCCCGCACACCCCTCGACGAAGACCACTTGGGTGCGACCCGCCCGGGCACGACCGGCGGCCTCTTGGATAGCTGCGATCTCCTCATCGCGTCCGATCGCCTGAAGCCGCTTCTTCATACTTGGCTCCTCAGGTAAGTGATACCCCCAGGATACCCGTAGTGGTCTTCTAGAGCGCCTTGAGCTAACCAGGCATTTTATAAAGAACCCCGTACTCCGGCCCCGTAGTGCTCCCGGAGAGCACTCAGTCGATGAGGTCGTGGATCTGGATGACCTGGTCACGGCCCGGTCCCACGCCCACGGCGGAGAACCGCGTGCCGCTCATGCGCTCCAGCGCCAGCACGTAGTTGCGGGCATTCTCCGGCAGATCATCCAGGGTACGGGCACCGGTGATGTCCTCAGTCCAGCCGGGGAAGTGCTCAAAGATGGGCTTGGCGTGGTGGAACTCGGTCTGGGTCATGGGCATCTCGTCATGCCGCACGCCGTCGACGTCGTAGGCCACGCAGACCGGGATGTCCTCGATACCGGTGAGCACATCGAGCTTGGTGAGGAAGTAGTCGGTGAAGCCGTTGATGCGGGTCGCGTAGCGGGCCATGACGGCGTCGTACCATCCGCAGCGGCGCGGCCGGCCGGTGTTTACGCCGAACTCACCGCCGGTCTTCTGCAGGTACTCGCCCCACTCGTCGAACAGCTCGGTGGGGAACGGACCGGCACCCACGCGGGTGGTGTAGGCCTTGATGATGCCGATGGAGCGGTTGATGCGGGTGGGACCGATACCCGACCCCACGGAGGCGCCGCCTGCGGTGGGGTTCGACGACGTCACGAACGGATAGGTGCCGTGATCCACGTCCAAGTAGGTTGCCTGGCCGCCCTCCATGAGCACCACTTTGCCCTCGTCCAGGGCGTCATTGAGAAGGATGGTGGAGTCCACGACCATGGGCCGCAGCCGGTCGCAGAAGCTCAGGAAGTACTCAGCGATCTCATCGACGGTGATCGCGCGGCGGTTGTAGAGCTTGACCAGCAGCTCGTTCTTCTGGCGCAGGGCGCCCTCGATCTTCTGCCGCAGAATGGACTCGTCGAAGATGTCCTGCACACGGATACCCAGGCGACCGACCTTGTCCATATAGGTGGGGCCGATCCCGCGCCCGGTGGTGCCGATGGCACGCTTGCCCAGGAAGCGTTCGGTGACCTTGTCCATGGTCTGGTGGTATGGCGCCACCAGGTGGGCGTTGGCAGAAACCTTCAGCCGGGAGGTGTCCGCGCCGCGGGCCTCGAGCCCGTCGATCTCGTCAAAGAGCGCCTCAAGGTTGACCACCACGCCGTTGCCGATCACGGGGGTGGCGTTGGGCGAGAGAATTCCGGCAGGCAGCAGCTTCAGCTCAAACTTCTCCCCACCGACGACGACGGTGTGCCCGGCGTTGTTGCCGCCGTTGGGCTTGACCACGTAGTCGACCCGGGAACCGAGCAGATCGGTCGCCTTGCCCTTCCCCTCGTCGCCCCACTGGGCACCGACGATCACGATGGCTGGCATGAAGTGTCCTCTTTCGGTGGCGAACTGTGCTGACCTGCGTTGCTGAGGCCGCCCCGAGTCTACCAAGCGCGCCTACCTGACTCCGAGCAAGAGTCCAGGCCCCGCCCAGCCCCGATGAAACCCGGTGCCTAGCGTGGCGCCATAGGTACATCACAGAAGATCAAAGGTTCAGCTGCTGTCATCACCGGCGCTTCCTCCGGCATCGGCCGGGCCGCTGCGTTGCGGTTCGCCAAGGCGGGCGTCAACGCGCTCTCGGGCAGCATCCGCTCCCAACTGTTCCTGGAGAAGCTCGACGACGTCCATGTGGTCACTGTGCTGCCTCCGACCGTGGACACCCCGCTCTTCCACGAGGTGGCCAACTACACCGGCCGCCGAGTGGTGCCCATGCCTCCGGTCTACTCGCCCCAGCGAGTCGCCGACACCATCCTGATGGGCGCCAAGAAACCCCGGCACGAGATGCCGGTGGGCCAGGTGGCCCGCCAGATGATCATCCAGCACCGAGCCTCCCCCGACACCGCAGAGAAGATGATGGCTAAGCAAGTGGATAAGAAGCACCTCTCCCGCAAAGAACCCTCCCGCGCCAACACCGGCAACCTGTACGAGTCCGCACCCGAGGAGACCGCCGAGGTGGAAGGCGGCTGGGGCGGACGCAATCGCCAGCCGGACGCCGGCAGGAAAGGCCCGCAAGAAGGCCTTCGCCAAGGTGCGGGGCCGCTGATGGGCCTGCTCTCCACCGGAAAGAAGCAGGCGCAGCGCTTAAAGGGCGCCCAGATGGTCACCGATTTCGAGTGCTCCATCAACGCAGTCCGTGCCGCGGCGAGCTTTCTGCGCGGGGACGATCACGGGGCCATGTCCACCGGACCGAGCAGCCGGGTGCTGGCCAAGCTGGCAACCCTGCCCCCAGCCCGAGCCCGTGCCGAAGCCTTCCTTGGCGCTGCCATGATGCAGGGTCTTGCCCTGGAGCAGGCGCGGGAGATCGACGTCGACCTCATCGACACGTGGGTCACCGAGCAGTACGGGCCCGGGCCGTTTCCCGCGGTGCTCATCGGCACTCCCAACGGAGCGGCCTATCACCTCTCGGCGGCCCTGGGCGTGCCATTCCTGCCGCAGACGCCTCTTGTCTCGGTCAAGGACAGCGGCACCCACGTGGATGACCCGGTCGAGGCGATGGAGGCACTGGCACCGACCGCGCAGCTGATTGCGCAGAATAATCCGCGGGTGAAGGTCTACCACATGCACGACCCTGCTCAGGATCGCCCCATGATGCAGCAGCTGGCCTTCATGCGCCTCAAGCGCCTATCCCTGGGGCCGGTCTACGAGCAGTTTCTGCGGGAGCGCCTTGCTCCCGGGGGCACCGTGATTCAGCTGGAGAACACCCGCGACTGGCGGACCACCTCCACCGGCGAGCGCACTCTGTTCCAGTTCGGCTGTCTGGGTGGGGTGCCGGAGGAGGAGTTCCACGCCAGCGGCGAGCGGATCGCCAAGTTCCTGGAGCAGAAGGGTCCTCCTACCGCCGCTGGAATCCGCCGAGTGCTGATGGCCGCAGCCCCGACGGCGAGTGGGGCTGGGAGCCGGCGCTCGAAGAGCGCATCGCTCAGGTAGCCGAAGAGACCGGCCTGCAGCGGCGACGCCTGGTGGTCAATGAACCCCAGGACGCCTCGGGTTTCGTGGCCGAGCTGTACCGCCACCGGTACCGCAGCATGGGGTGGGAGGACACTCGGCTGCTGGTCCAGACCTACGCGCATGTGGATCCGCGCTGGACCCTGAAGACCGGCTCAGTGCCGCTGTGGAACAGGTTCCACATGGATTCCGGTACCAGAAGGCCATGGAGGGCATTCCCGAACGCAAGCCTGCACCGGCTCCACTGACGGTGAGCCAGATTGATGAGTTCGCTGCCCTGGCCGCCGACGACGCATCCCGGTGGGCCACGCTCAGTGGCTAAAGGCCTAGCCCAGCCGGCCGCCGGAGGCCTCGAGGTAGCAGGCTGCGCACAGGGACTCGTACCAGACGTCGTCGCCGTCAATGGCCACCTGGTCGCCGTCGAAGATCATGCGGTCTCCGGTGCGGCGACTGTTGAAGAGAGCCTTCCGGCCGCAGCGGCAGATGGTCTTCAGCTCCTCCAGGGCGTGGGCCAGATCCATGAGCCGGGCGGAGCCGGGGAAGGACTGTGTGCGGAAGTCGGTGCGAATCCCGTAGGCGAGCACGGGGGTGTCGTCGAGCACGGCGATCCGCAATAGATCATCCACCTGCTCAGACGTGAGGAACTGCGCCTCATCCACCAGGAGACAGGCGACTGGCTTGGCCGCCGTCGGGCCGGAGTCCTCCAGCCCCTCCCACAGGGTTCCTGCGGGATCGGCGTCGCGGTGACGGTGAAAGAGGTCTCTCAGGCTGGCGCCCGCGGGAATGAGGAAGTCCACCTCCCGGGAGACGCCCAGGCGGGAGACGATGTGATCCTCCCCCTTGGTGTCCACCTGCGGCTTGGTCAGCACCACGCGCTGACCGCGTTCTTCATAGTTGAACGCAGCCTGCAGCAGTGCGGTGGACTTGCCGGAGTTCATGGCTCCGTAGCGGAAGTAGAGCTTAGCCACCGATCAGACCCGGTCGGGGACGGCGGGGCTCAGCCGCGCAGGGCGGAGATCTGCGCTGCGGCCTCGGGGTCGCAGTCGTTGAGGAACTTCTCGATGCGCACAACCTCCTCATCCTCTCGGATGGCCGTGGCAGCCTGGCCCAGCGAGGCCAGTGCGCGCAGGAAGCCGCGGTTGGGCTCGTGGCTCCACGGCACCGGTCCGGCGCCGCGCCAGCCGGCTTTGCGCAGAGCATCAAGTCCCCGGTGGTAGCCCACGCGGGCGTAGGCGTAGCCCTCCACGGTGTATCCGCCCTCGAGCGCCTCTTCAGCGAGCAGAGCCCACACCAGCGATGAGGTGGGGTGCTTAGCGGCCAGGTCCACGGGTTCCTCACCCGCTGCGAGGGATTCGGTGACTTCCGGCTCAGCCGGCAGCAGGGTCGGCTCCGGCTCCATCAGGTTCTTACCAAGCATGCTCATGAGCACATCCTACGCGCCCCGAGTTCTGAACTGAAGTGCAACGCTTTCGACTTGCCCGCGGCGATCCGTGG